>JAUIFC010000194.1 GCA_030429455.1 Bacteroidia bacterium
GTGTGATGGAAGAAGCTCCTGCATTGATGGCTAAAGTCCCCAAAGAGAAAAAAGGAGGCGGAAGTATTTGGGACTTTGCCGCCACAGCTTGTATTTTGACAGAAGCTGGATACAAGGCAACTGCTTTCGATGGAGCACCGCTAGAACTTAATAAGGCTTCGGATTCGTATATGAATCATCAAGGTGCATTTTATTTTTCAAGGTAAGTCTGTCATCCTAATAACAGGTGTTTATTGTTTTGATTTATAATAACATAAGTGGTATTGAATTGGTTGAAAATAATTTGATATATTTGAATCAAGAAATGATTTTTTTGTAAATACATTCATTTTGCTAAAGCTATGTCTGACTTAAAGGAAAGATTATATAATCCATTTGTAGTTGTTTTTCTTTCGGTAACAATCTCCGTTATGGTATTTTATATTGTTACCCTTTTTATAGCCATGGAAGATTATACCTTTGGACTCACTTTAAGTATCGTTATCCCAATCTTGGCGTCGTATCCAATTTCTTTGATAATGGTTCGCCACCATCGAAAAATAGTAAGCCAACGCCAAGAGCTTGAACGCTTAGACAAGATAAACAAAAAGCTGTTTGCATTAATTTCCCATGACATACGCAGTCCAATAGCATCGCTTAAAGGTGTTGTCGACCTTTTAATATCAGAAGACTTAGATGTGGATGAAGGTAAAATACATTTTAATTCGGTATCTGATAAGATAGAGAATTTATTGGAGTTTTTAAATAATTTGCTCACTTGGTCCAAGATGCAAATTGAAAACAAAACACTGGAACCTAAACTGTTTAATAGTGAAGAAGTTATTGAGTCTATCCTTGAGTTATATGATGAATTAAGGACGTCCAAAGGCGTCTTGTTAACAAAAGGAAACATTAGTAGTAATGTTTATGCCGACAAGGAAAGTTACGCCTTTATAGTCAGAAACTTGTTACATAATGCTATAAAATTCACAGAAAAGAACCAAAACATATCTGTGTCTACCGAAGTGTTAAACGATAAGGTTCATACGATTATTGAAGATAATGGAATAGGGATCGATAAAGATAGGATAGACAAACTTATAAATAATCAAGAATGGCTATCAACATCCGGAACCTCCGATGAGGTTGGTACAGGTTTAGGTATACAGACATCTATTCAGTATCTTAAGAAACAAAATGGAGAATTAAGAATAGATAGCGAAGTTGGAAAAGGAACCAAAATGACCATTATTCTTCCAGAACATTAGAAGTGTTTTTAAGCCATCGCTTTAAAACGGATAAAATCGTTTTTGTACTTTTAACATGAGTTCGGTTTAAAAATCATTAATTTACAATGCTTTAAAATAAGCAAGGTTTCAATGTCACCTTGAGCGCAATCGAAAGGTCATTTAAATCCCTTAAATCAAATAGGTTTTCACTTAACCTGTCTTGAGCGTAGAAAGGCTCAACCTGACATTAGTCTTAATTGATTGATAATGTGCGTAAATGTAAAAATATTGCTTCGAACCCACGTTTTTAGAATTAAGGAATTAATCCCTCATTAGTGTCATTTTATCTATTTTTAGTTATTTCTCTCCGCAAATTTTGATAGGTTGGGTTAGCGGGGTAACGTTTTATCAATTCATTGACCGCTGTTTCTGCTTTTTTATATTGTTTCGAATTTGCATAAACAATAGCTTTTACATACATCAAGCGTTCATTTTTAGGAAATAGGTCTAAACCTTGCTTTAACGAAAGTTCAGCAGTCGAGAAGTCTTTAATTTCTATCAGTTTTAGCGCATAGTTGTAAAAGGCATTTGGTGTTGTGTTTGGTTTTTCAGTCGAAATTTTTAAATAATCCAAGCTCTTATCAGATTCTCCTTTCTCGTTGTATAAAAGGCCAAGCATATAGTAGGACATGGCGAAATCTGGCTCTTGAGTGATTACTTTTTTATACAAAGTTTCGCTCTTGTCAATATAACCTGTTTGGTAATACAATAACGCAAGATTCATACGTGCTTGGTTATAGCGGTTGTCTATCTCAATGGCTCGTTCATAACTTTTTATGGCGCCTTTAATATCGCCTTGAGCTTGTTGGAGCAACGCAATTTGAAGTTGTCCTCCAGGAAAATCTGAAGTCATTTCTAGCCTGTCTTTGTACTCGGTATAAGCGTTGTCGAAATCAGCATTTGAGGACATGTCCACAGCATTCAAACTAAAATACCTCGCTGCAGCAATGCGAACCATACGCACGGAATCGTTTAATAAAGGCTCTAGATAAGAGTGGTATTCATTAATGCCAATTTGTTCAATAGCTTGAATGGATTCTTTTCGCACCCAAGGTGAATCGTCGTTGAGATAAGTCAATAGTTTATCAACATCTTCTTGAGTAATTTGCTGGTTAATCAATTGGTTTACAGCAGTTGCTCTAGCAATTTCTGGATAATTAGAATTTCCGATCAAATGATGATAAGCCTGTAAATTTCCATCCAAACCACTTAATAAATGGTCTGAAAAATGATCTGCTCTTTCCTTTCCATATTTTTCGACGATAACATTTGCAGCCCATTCTGCAGATTTGTCGGTATGGCAACCATTGCATGCATTAGGAGTTTCATGAGTGACCGATTGGTCTGGTCTTGGTACTCTAAAACTATGATCTCGACGAAAATCATTGCCCATGTAATAGCGTCCTGTCATATGGCAATTGATGCATTGTGAAGCCTCCGTGTTTTGAATGTGAAAATGATGCGATGGCGTGTCATAGTCTTGTTTAACATGACAGGTGATGCATAAATTATTTCCTTGTCGTTTTAAAGTTAAAGAGTGCGGATCATGGCAATCTTTGCAAGACACACCTTCTTGATACATCTTGCTTTGCACAAAAGACGCGTAGACATAATCTTCATCCCAAATCTGACCATCGGCATAATAAATAGGCGTGTTTAATAATTGTTGTTCATAGTGGTCAAAAAAATGACCTTTATAATCAAACTTTTTAGTGAGTTGACCTCTTCTCGAATGGCATCTGGCACATTTTTGTACAAATTCCTCAGATGCCATGCCCGTTTGCATGTACAATTTTGGCGGTTTTCCTACAGGATTTCCTTGTTTGTAGTACTCGACATGCTGGCTTGATGGCCCGTGGCAGGCTTCACAATTTACATTTATTTCAGAAAATGAAGTGTTGTAAGACAGTGTTTTAGGGTCATAGGCTTTTTCTAAATTAGTGGAATGGCAATCGGCACACATGTTGTTCCAATTCATAGCACCACGAGACCAATGCATCCACTCTTCATGATGCAAATCTAAATCGGGTTGCAGATGAAACCATTTGTTTTTGTCAGAATCCCAAGCGGTTAGCAAACATTGGTAGTGCCCTTTTGGGAATTGTACAATATACTGCTGTAGGGGTGTAAACCCAAAGGTGTACATAATTTCATAATCGTGATATTCGCCGTCAGGACCTTCGGTATTGGCGTAAAATTTACCTTCTTTTTTAAAAAAAGCCGTTGTCACACCCTTATGCGTAAAGGTTGAATTATTAAAGTCGCCTAATACGCTTGTAGAATCTGCAATCGCCATGGCTTTGTCATGATGCGAACCGCTCCATTTTTCAAATTCATTTTGATGACATTCGATACAAGTCTGACCACCAACGAAGGTGTTTTTGGAAGGGTCAAAGTCTTGTATGGCAGTGTAATGGCTTTCTTTTTTGCATGAACTTAAGATCATTAAAATAATAGCAAAAAGAAAAATTAAATTAAAGCGAAACGCCTTCATAGCTTATGATTCAGTCAAGCAACTAAACTATCACTTTTTAGTCTATTAACATAAAATTAAGCAAAAAATAATGGAATTGCTTTAGGATTTAAAGTCAATCCCATTAACGTTTAACCTAAAATTTAAATGTATTTTGACTTAAAATGATATAGGATAAGTTGTTGAACATGTTTAAAAAAATCATCGTGAATGGTTTATAAAAGTGAGTTTTTCCTAAGACCTTAAAGAACGCGAATAAAAGCTGGATAAATTCAAAACGTTCCCATTGTTTGGGTACAGCAGAATGATGTAAGGTCTTTCAGCGCTACATTATGGTTTTTGTATACATTCAGCTCTTTCTTGAAAAGTAATGAATAAAAACAAATCTTGAAATTGAGTTTTTACCAGAAGCGATTAACTTATTGTAAAAATGTGTACGAAAAAGCCTGAGAAAATATATACTACAATAGCAAAAAGACTCAATTCTTCAACGACAAAAAACTCTTAAAAAACTAAATGACCTCATTTGGGAATATGGGACTTTGTATAGCGGAAAATCATACCGACTTTTTTCATTTTGGCACAAATCAAGTAATATAGAAACGTTGGTTGTAGCAACACATGGTATTTTAAAGAAAACCTAGAAAACTCCGTCCAAAGAAATAAAAAAGCTGAAAACATAAGTCAGGGATTTATTTGCTATTTTTACGATTGAAAAATGAAGAACTGTGTTTTTTGGTCTCCACTGAGAACACACAACACATTGTATGCAAGTGTTATCTTTTAAGAAGATATAAGTTTTGAGTATGTAATTTTCTCACAGCGATTAACGATATTTATGTTTTATATTTGGTTTATTACTTCTAAAAGAAAATCGCAAAATGGGAAATAAAAAATTCAAGAATTTACTATTAATTCTAATTTTGATTCTAATTGTCATTGGTATCCCATATTTATTATATACTCTTGGGACATTTATTGAAATAAACTATTTCGGATATTTAAATAATTGGTGGGTTGTTTTACTTTTTGTTCTTGTACTAATTTCTATTTTTATTCTTGGAGGAATAGATTTAGAAAAAAACATGTCCAATTTTCTGCTGTTGTTTTTTACAATACCATTCTTTATCCTAGGGATTAGATTTGGCGTTAAGCCTACAATAGATTTGGAGTCTTATGCTTTGTTATTAGACAAAGAACAGGAAATCAACCGCCTGGATTCTATACTGTCAAAATTAGTAGATGATTTAGCACAGTTAAAAGACAAGAATCTGAAAGAACAAGTTCCTCAGGATCCAGCTGTTAAAAACCATGAGATTATTTTCTTTGCTTCTGGGAGTTCTAAGCTTTCAAACTTTAATGAGCTCAGGATTAGAGAATTTGTCTCCACTTTAGAAAACTGTAAATTACATATTAAAGGTTATACGGATGGTTTAGGAACCAATGAATTCAATAAAAATATTTCAAATAAAAGAGCCCAAAATGTAGCCAGTTTTATCAAGTCTATAAACCTAGGGAACAATACCATAACTATGGTTACTGGTTTTGGGGATGACTACAAATTAGTAGAAAATAGAAATGAAGTTTCTCGTTCAAAAAATCGAAGAGTCACAATTGAAGTAGTTGAAAAAATTGATGCTGAAGCAGAAGCACTTAGAAAAAATATTTGGAATGAGATTCATAAAAGCAGAGAAAACATAAAAAATGTAAAGGTTGAAAGAGATAGCTTAAGGAGGATTATTTATCAAAATGTTGAAGGGTAGTTCTGTTTTTACTAATAAATGAATTTACGCTTCAATTAACTCCAAAAACCCAACTCAAGCCTCATGATGAACTGACTAAAGTTATTCTAAATTATTTGTAAAGTGGTTATATTTGTAAAATAACCAACTTTTGAAAGATCACCGCGCCTTATGACATCCTAAGTTACTTTGATGATAAAAAAGTGGTGTGTTTTTAACGATATATATTAGTTGTAGCCAATTTGATAAAAAAAATGAATAGAATAATCATTATTTCCATCTCACTCCTTTTCATCTCCTGTCGAATTGATTTGAGTGATCAAGCTAATGTTACTAATCTAAAATTATATTATGACAAAGATAACAATGTCATAAAAGAAGACAGAACAACATATAAAGTTGGAAATATCGTGAAAGGAAACACAATATTATATCACGAAAACGGGAGAATAATGGGAGAAGGAGGTGTGAAAGGTGATTTAGAAAAACCTGTTCGCTATGGGGATTGGAAATTTTTTCATGAAAACGGTACTTTACTTTCAAAAGGAGAATTGGAAGAGAACGAAAAAATCGGATATTGGGAGCAGTTTTTTGATAATGGAAAGTTTGCATCAAAAGGAAATTACAAAGAAGGAAAGGAAACTGGTTTATGGAAATATTATTATGAAAATGGGCAACTTCAACAAGAGATAAATTTTATAAATGGGATACCTAATGGAATGGTAAAGGACTATTTTCCTAATGGTAAAGTTAAAGGGAAAAGCCAACTTAAGAATGGAGTCCAAAATGGATTAACAACTTTATATAGAGAAAATGGAAACGTAGTTTCTCAAATAAATTATGTTGATGGAAAAATGATTGGCACCTATAAAGATTATCACGAAAATGGACAACTATTCACTGAAACACAATGGAACATTGACAAACCCATAGGAGAAATGAAATTATATACAGATAAAGGTGAATTAAAAGCTATTTACGTAATTGATAGCATAGGAGAAATTGCAGATAAAAAAATTCTTATTAAAGATTAATAAAACTGGCTACAACAACTAAGTTTTCGTTGCGTCCGCAGGACGAACAATGAAAAATTGGGTTGAACCCCGAAATGCTTCGGGGCAGGCTGGAACCTGGTCGATTCAGCTAAAAGTTTGTAAAAAATTCCTTTTGG
>JAUIFC010000195.1 GCA_030429455.1 Bacteroidia bacterium
TATTTAAGGCAACAGATATACAACAAATTTAATCAAAAAAGAGTAAATAAGCAACAAATAAAAGAAGATAAAACACTATAAAACCAACAATAACAAAGGATTAACAAATAAAAGAAAGTAAGTTACTTCCCAATACAGAAATTAGAAAATATATTCCCCAACAATTCATCATTGGTCACTTCACCGGTAATCTCGCCAAAGTGGTATAAGGCTTGGCGAATATCGATGGCTAACAGATCACCAGTTAAACCCATATTTAAGCCGTCCTGCACTTTGTTGATTTCTTCTAAAGCATTCTGCAAACTGTTGTAATGCCTAGAATTGGTGACGATGGTGTCTTGATTGACTAATCGGCCGGTATCGACATAACTGACCAATTCGTCTTTGAGGGTTTCAATACCTGTTTTCGTTTTGGCAGAAATAAAATCGACGTTTGGAAGTTGACTTTGAATCCACGTTTTAGTCTCGGAATTGACACTGTCAGCCTTATTTGCCAAAATAATCAAAGGCTTTTCAGGAAACCTAGTTTTTATTTTGTTGATTTCGTTCACAATGTGGTCTAAGTGCGAAGATTTATCTTCAACTAACGAAGCGTCAAAAAGTTTAATGACCAATTGTGCTTGTTCAATTTTTTCAAAGGTCTTTTTTATACCCAGACCTTCAATTTCGTCGGTAGTTTCACGAATTCCTGCCGTGTCTATAAAGCGAAAACCAATGCCTGAAATGGCGATTTCGTCTTCAATGGTATCTCGTGTTGTCCCGGCGATGTTGGATACAATGGCGCGTTCTTCGTTCAGTAAGGCATTCAGCAAGGTCGACTTTCCAACGTTTGGTTCTCCTACAATAGCGACGGGAATACCATTTTTTATCACATTTCCAATGGCAAAGGAATCGATTAAATTTTTTAAGGTACTTTGAATATCCACAACCAACTGCTGAAATTCTTCTCGATTAGCGAACTCGACATCTTCTTCAGAAAAGTCTAATTCTAATTCTATCAAAGAGGCAAAATCCAGTAATTTTTGCCGTAATTCTTTCAACTGATAAGCAAAACCACCGCGCATCTGTTGCATGGCGATTTGATGTGAGGCTTCATTATCGCTGGCTATTAAATCAGCTACGGCTTCGGCTTGGCTCAAATCCATTTTACCATTTAAAAAAGCACGCATGGTAAATTCGCCGGGATTTGCTGTTCGGCATCCGTTGTTATTTAGCAAGAAGATGATTTGTTGTTTGATATAGGGACTGCCGTGACAAGAAATCTCCACACTAGGCTCGCCAGTGTATGAGCGCGTGCCTTTAAAGACCGACACCAAGACCTCATCGATTATTTTTTGGTTGTCATATATATGACCTAATTGGATGGTATGCGAATCCTGTTTCTCGAGCGTTTTTCCGCTTTTTGCTTTAAATAGCAAATCTACAATCTGTATGGCTTTTGGGCCAGAAACTCTTATTATTGCTATAGCACCGCTTCCCGAAGGTGTTGCAAGAGCTACAATGGTATCGTCTAAAAGCATGACTCGCTTTGCTTTTTATATTGAAATTATTTAAAAAATATTCACTTCTGGCTCAAGGAGAATTCCAAATTTTTCGATGACCTTTTTCTGTACGAGAAATGCTAGGTTTTGAATCTGCTTCCCAGTGGCATTGCCATAATTGACCAAGACTAAGGCTTGTTTGGCATGCACTCCTGCGTCTCCAACTCTAAATCCTTTTAGGCCAGTTTGTTCAATCAGCCAACCTGCTGGTACTTTCGTCAAAGTTTCTGAAACGGCATAAGATGGAATGTTAGGAAATTGCCGTTTAAGTTGACTAAAAACGCTACTTTCAATAACCGGATTTTTAAAAAAACTGCCTGAATTTCCAATTTCTTTAGGGTCAGGTAGTTTTGATTGCCTGATTTCGATGACGGCTTCAGAAATATCTTTTGGTTGTGGCCTTTCGATTCCTTTGGACTCTAGAACGGTTTTAATTGCACCATAACTTTTATTGAGTTGGTGGGTCTGAGTTGTGAGCTTGAACCTTACTTTCGTAATGATGTACTGATTTTTTAAGGCACTTTTGAATACCGACTGCCGGTAGCCAAATTCGCAGTCTTGCAAACTGAAATGTCGTGTATTGGTCGTTTGCCGATGTATGGCTTCACATTCGACAAAAACATCTTTTAATTCAACACCATAGGCGCCAATATTCTGAACAGGTGCTGTGCCAACATTTCCAGGAATTAAAGATAAATTTTCTAACCCGCCATAGCCTTTTTCTATGGTCCAATTAACGAATTCATGCCAGTTTTCTCCAGCTTTAGCTTCTACAATTACATGATTTTCAAACTCTTCAACTATTTTCTTACCTAATATGTTGATATAAAAAACAGTTTTGTCTATATCCTTGGTTAAAAGCATATTACTTCCTCCGCCTAACACAAAAATTTCTTCAGTATAAAATCTTTTTAGCAAATGCATCAATTCATCTTCATGCTGAATTTCAATAAATTGTTTGGCAGAAGCATTTATACCAAAAGTATTGTAGGCTTTAAGCGAAGTATTGGTCAGAATTTTCATTTAGCATTATAAGTTTCTACGGCCTTTTTAATGATTTCTACGGCCCGTCTTAGGGCATTTTCTTCCAATACGTAAGCTATTCTAATTTGTTTTAAACCCTTATTTGGTGAAGAATAAAAACCTGCAGCTGGCGCGACCATGACAGTTTCTCCATTGTCATCGAATTCTTCCAATAGCCATTGTGCAAAATCTTCTGTATTATCTACAGGCAGCTCTACCACGCAATAAAAGGCACCTTTTGGCACACCAACTTTTGCACCTTCAATTTGTTGTAATCCTTCAACAAGAATATTTCTTCTTTTGTTGTATTCCTTATTAACTTCGGCATAATAATTTTGGTCTACGTCCAAAGCAGCTTCACTCGCAATCTGAGCCAATGTTGGCGGACTGAGTCTTGCTTGGGCAAATTTCATTGCCGTGTTCATCACATCTTTATTTTTAGATACTAGACAGCCTATTCGAGCCCCACACATGGAAAAACGCTTAGAGACCGAGTCGACCATAACTGCATGGTTCTGAAGACGTTCTATATTCATTATCGAATAGTGTTTTGAACCGTCATAGGTAAACTCTCTGTAAACTTCGTCTGCAATGACAAACAAATCATGTTTTAAAGCTAAATCTGCAATGGCGTTTATTTCGCTTTCTGTGTAAAGATAGCCTGTTGGGTTGCCAGGATTACAAAGCAAAATTGCTTTAGTTTTTTCGGTGATATTTGCTTCAAATTCGGAGATTGGTGGAAGCGAAAAATTAGAATCTATGGACGATGTCACCGTTTTAACTGTTACACCAGAGGCAGTTGCAAAGCCATTATAATTGGCATAAAATGGTTCTGGTATAATAAGCTCGTCACCAAAATCTGTAATACTCCCTATAACAAAAGATAACGCTTCACTTCCTCCTGTCGTAACGATTATTTCGTCTTTAGTCAACTCGATATCATTCGATTTGTAATACTCTACAAGTTTTGTAAGATAACTGTCATAGCCTTGAGAAGGGCTGTAGGCTAGAACTTCCAAATCTGCAGATTTTATAGCTTCTAAAGCCTTTTGGGGTGTTTTTATATCAGGCTGACCAATATTTAAATAATAGATATTTTTTCCTGCCTCTTTGGCCTTAACTGCAAAAGGTTGAAGTTTACGAATTGGTGAAGAAGGCATTTTTAGTCCTTTTGTCGATATTTTTGGCATACGCTTTGTGATTTAAAAAATAAATATTTTATATTATAGCTTTTTATATTATAATCTTTATTGCTTCAATTATTTCTAAAATGTATAGAGTTTGTTTTCTGATTATTCTTTTTTTCACTACTTGTCTTACGGCATTTCCCCAAGAAAAAAGTGGTTTTGAATTTGAAAACAAAAACAAACGCCTTTACAAAATTAACTTTGTTAACTTTAATAATCTAATCATTATAGAAATTAAGTTAAATGGAAGACCACATAACTTCCTTTTAGACACTGGTGTGAATAGCACAGTTGTTTTTGGAGTGGAATATAATGAGAATATTGTTAATCGACAATCTGAAAAAATCCTTATCAAAGGTGTTTCTGGAGCCAAAGAAACCTATGCCTATAAGACGGACAATAACATTCTAGAAATAGGAAAATTAAAAGATAAAAATCATACTGTTTATGCCATCTTTGACCAAGACTTTAACCTTTCTGACAAAATTGGATACCCAGTACAAGGCATCATAGGAAAAGAGTTTTTTGAAAATCATCTTGTCCAAATCAACTACATTCATAATTACTTAAAAGTCTATAATCCCAAAGTTAAGCCTAAAAGACTGAAAAGATATAACGCTTTAGACATAAGATTAATCAACTCTAAGCCTTATATTAACACTCCTCTAAATCAAGTAGATAAAAATGAAGATTACGTGTTTTTATTAGATTCGGGTTCTGGCGATGCCATTTGGGCAAAACATTATGACGGTATTGAAATGCCAACCAAAAAATTTGATGATATTCTGGGGTATGGCTTTGCCAAAATTGTAAGAGGGATAAAATCCAGAGCCAATACAATAGAACTTGGCGAGTATGAATTGGAGACTCCTAAAATTGCTTATCCTGATTCGACAGCTTACAAGGGACTCCCATTTACAGACAAATGTGGGTCTTTAGGCTCTGAAATTATGAGGAGATTTCATTGGACCTTTGATTATAAAAACCGAAAAGTGTATTTTAAACCCAATGGTGATTTTTATGATCCCTTTAATTACGACATGAGTGGGTTAATTCTTAAATACGAAGGCTTTCAGCATATTGCAAGATTTGAAAATCTTTTTGCAGATTCACGAACTGGTGTAAAAACCGACAATTCTGCTGGCTACAATAAAATAAGTAACAAACCTAAACTTATTATCGAACTCAGACCAATTCTTATGATAGACGCCATTAGACCAAACTCTTCTGCATACGAAGCGGGATTTGTTGAAGGCGATGTAATTTTAAAAATCAAAGGTCGAGACAGTTACAAATACGATCTTCAGCAGATTTTCAAAATTCTAAGTTCGGAAGAGGGCAAAACCATTCAGGTAACAATTGATAGAAATGGGAGCACTTACAACAAATCACTAACGCTTAAAAGCCGATTTTCTGAAGCCATTAACTAATCTTTTAAAACTCTACCTCTTAGGGATAAAGTATGTATTGGCGTATTTCCTGTTGTAAAAACAGTAACTTTTCTTCTAATCAGTCCTTCCTCTTCTGTCTTATAAAATACTTTTATCCACGAACGTTGTCCAGGTTTCACAATACTGTCTTTTATTTTAAACGTGATTGACCGCGAATTAGATTTTACCTTTCTAATTGTTACGTCTTCATTGCTTTTATTTACAAAACCGAATTGAAGCTCTGCCGGTTCGCCATATTTTAATGTTCCATAATCGCCTATTTTGCTATCAAACTGAATTCCTTTTGATTGCGAAAAGGCTAATGAACTAATTAATAGAAATAAAACTACTAGATGTTTCATACAAAATGTTCAAATCAAATATACTTAAATACTCGACATATACAAACATTATCATTAAACGATTTTCATGCCAAAGTTATTGTTATTGAAATTTTTGTTCGAAAATAATGCAAAATCCAGTTCAACAAATTCTATTCCTGATAATCCTTTAAAATTTGGGATTATCTGTATTTTTGCGAGTTCAAAAAAAATAAAATGGCTTTAGGAGAATACAATCCAAATAATATTGAGGAAAAGTGGTATGACTACTGGATGAAACACAATTTCTTTCATTCTGAAATAAATGAGAAACCGTCTTATACGATAGTAATTCCACCACCAAATGTTACTGGAATTCTACATATGGGACATATGCTTAACAATACCATTCAAGATGTGCTAATCAGGCGCGCTCGATTGAAAGGCTACAATGCTTGTTGGGTTCCTGGAACCGATCATGCATCGATTGCTACCGAAGCCAAAGTGGTTGCAAAATTAAAGTCTGAAGGCATAAGCAAATCCGACCTAACAAGAGAAGAATTCTTAAAACACGCTTGGGAGTGGACACACGAATATGGTGGACAAATTCTTTCTCAATTAAAAAGATTAGGGGCATCATGCGATTGGGACAGATTAAAATTTACCCTTGACAACGACATGTATGAGTCTGTCATCAAAGTATTTGTGGACTTGTATGAAAAAGGCTTGATTTACAAAGGTTACAGAATGGTAAACTGGGATCCCGAAGCCAAAACAACACTCTCCGACGAAGAAGTGAATTACGAAGAACGGCAGAGCAAATTATACTATGTAAGCTACCAGATTGCCGATAGCAATGAAACGCTAACCATTGCAACGACCAGGCCAGAAACCATATTTGGAGACACTGCCATCTGTGTAAATCCAAATGACGAACGTTTTGTGCATCTAAAGGGCAAACATGCCATTGTTCCTATTGTAAACAGAAAAATCCCTATCGTTTTTGACGACTACGTGGACATGGAATTTGGTACCGGCTGTTTGAAAATTACACCCGCACATGATGAAAACGACAAAGTTATA
>JAUIFC010000196.1 GCA_030429455.1 Bacteroidia bacterium
GGCATATGGCTATAGAGATACAGAGTTTTTTAAGCTTAAAATTTATGCTATTCATAAGGCGAGATTGCAGTTGATTGGGTGAAAATGGGCCAACCGCGCAATCATTTACCGGATGAACCTAAAAACACTATAAAAAGTATCATATTTTAACGCCTAACAAAGCGCATCAACCGGAGCCAAGGGCGGCTTGTTTTACTTCATAGTTTGGGGGTTTTCAGTAAAATTCGTAAAATATTAAAAGTCTGTGTGTAAGTGCCCTTGTCCCCTTATGCGCGGTCCGTTATGTGCAATAATAAAAATCTAAAGAATCAAAAGAGTTTTAATGAAACCAATATATCAAATTATTCAGGCTAAAAACTTTAACAATAAACATCAGCAAATTTTTTCAGTAATGTTAAAGGAACAAGGAAAAGTTCGGGGAGATTTCGAAACTAAAATTTATAGATGTAAAATAATATGTATAACCCATATTGATAATATTCCTGTAGCAATAGGTGCAATTAAACAAAAAACTCCTTCGGATTTTAATCCTGAAAAGGCCAATTTACCCCAACTTTCTAATCAATTTGAATGGGAGTTGGGATACTTGTATACACGTAAAAATTTTGAAGGACAAGGAATAGCATCTTCAATGGCGAAATTGCTTGTTCAAAATTATGGTCAAGGCAATCTAATGGCATCGACGGAAATAAAAACGAACCCTGCTATGGTTCATATACTTGAAAAAAATGGATTTAACTTATATGGTAAAACTTGGAAGAGTAATATACACAATAATGAGCTCGGCCTGTTTTTAAAATTCGGGTAGAATAAATTTGTCATTCGTATTTGCAGCTTGCTTTACCATAAGATTTGAGATTCATAAATTGTAGGAAAATCGTTACAGGATAATGAAAAAGTTCCATTGGCCCTGTTATTCGCAATCCATTATATGTCCAGAAAAAATTACTTTTATTATGACTGATTCAATTTTTCAATACCGCCTCAATCTCTTACGTGATGAGATCTCAAGAATTCAAACTAGGATTGGTCACTATGATGATTTAGTCTTCAGAATCAAAGGTTGGACTATTACGCTTTGGATTGGAACTGTCGGTTTTTCTGTAACACAAAAATCTCCTTTTTTACTTTTAGCATCTGTACCTGTTACCATAGCATTTTGGTTTGTTGAAACTCAATATAAGAGATATCAACATCGCTTCATATGTCGGATGAGATACATAGAACGGATGTTGAACTTGAAGGGAATAGAGAATATTGGAAACCTTGAAGTTGTATTCAAAGAGAAGTTATTCGGCTCTTTTCTGGTCTATGATCCAACTGGATGGCAAACCGCAGAACGTGATGATTCGTTTCGAAAAGAACTTAAGAAGAATACAGGCTTTTGGCGATGCTTTTGGAGAAAGCATGTAAGATCACTTTACCTTTTTCTCCTAAGCTTTAGCTTCATTGCATTTGCTGTGTTGTTCTTTGTTTTATCCTAGAATAATGATCAGTAGATTATAATTTTAAAACAATTAATACAATTTCTTGCAATCTGCACATAACAAAGTGCATCAACCGGAGCCAAGGGCGGCTTGTTTTACTTTGTAGTTTGGGAGTCTTAACGAATTTCAGTAAAATATTGTACGGATTGTGTGCTGCCGCCCTTGTCCCCGTTATCCACAGTCCGTTATGCCACCAAAGGGGCAAGAACGGGTAAAAAATGGAAAAACATTTTGGTGTTCACAAAGTTGGTTGCTTCACTAAATATGGCTGCCTCGGTAAGTTCGGAATGTTTGATGTTTTCACATTCTCCGGCGATGATTCCGACTAACTGTCAGTGTTTCAAAAGTGTCGGAGAAGGAAGGTCTTTTTTAACCTCAAATTTTCCGGAAGTGTGAAATTTTGATTAGTGGCAGCGAGTGTGCACATTACTATGGTCTTTGTAGAATCGTTGAATGAGTTGCATCGTTTTTTGTTCAAATCGTCTGGTTTGTTTACATATTCTTGCGAAAGTCTTTATACATTCGGAGTAATCACAAAGTAGGTGCCATAACAAGCGCTTCAAAGGGAGCCAAGGGCAGCTTGTTTTACTTTGAAGTTTTTCTGTTTTAACAAAAATGTGTAAAATCATTTATGGTCAGTGTGGGTGTGCCCTTGTCTCCCTTAAGCGCAGTCCGTTAGGGGTTCAAAGAAGGAGATGGCATGGTAGTATCGGGGATTTATTTAAAAGCAAATGATGCAAGAATTGTTACACTCGTTGGCTCTAGAGACAACCATATTTTAAGAGCGCAAAAGTTTAACAAACTTTCTTTGCCAAAAAATCCAACACAAGGTGATGTAGAAGTTTTTTCACAAGCATTTAAAGCATATTGTGCGGACAATGGGATTGATAAGATAATTATTAACAAAAGAGTTACTGTAGGCCAAGGTGCGGGTGGTGCAGGAACATTTCGTCTTGAGGGTGTTCTACTAGCAATTTCTCCAGCTACAATAGAATTCGTACACTCTGCGACAGTACGAGCAACTGATAGACGTGAGGTTGCTAAAAAGGCTCAAAAACCAGGGACCAAGGATTTGGGAAAAGCGTATGACTTAGCCTATGAAGGATTAGGATGAACATGGCAGTTGATATAAATTCATTACCTCCAGAAGCAATAAAAGCATTGGAACAGTTTAGGGAATTCCAAATTTCTGATTTTAATGACTCAGGCGCAAATGGTTATGTTATGATTGGACGACATAATGTCTTGCGTAAAGATGTGGCAATAAAAATATATTTTCACGAGGAAAACGAAATTGACCAGGAGCCAGCTATAATAGCATCAATAAATCATGAAAATATACTAAAGGTATATGATGCAAGAAAAGTGGAGGAAAATTGTTCGTTTTATATGATGCAAGCTGCAAATGGTGGTGATTTATTTAATTTTACAGAGAAATATTATTTATCTTTAAATCTTTCACATAGACTGCTTTGTCAATTACTATCAGGACTTTCTGCATTACATTGCAAAGAGAAAAAGCTAGTTCACAGAGATTTAAAACCAGAAAATCTTCTGATTCATAACGATACACTAGTAATAGCAGATTTTGGCTCTGTGCGCCGCATTAATGAAGCAACTGGCAAAGCACCGGCATCTAAGCATAGTATTCTTTATAGGCCACCTGAAGCTTTTGGAGAAGGTGCTTTTTTTGACTTTACGTCTGATATTTATCAAGCTGGTATAATCGGTTATTTACTTTTCGGTGGCACTTTAAATAATGATCTTTTAATACACCTTACAAATAGAGAACGTAATAAGTTCAACAAAATAAATCTAAAAGGTGATGATTATGAAACGGCTATTTTTATAGACTCTTGTATAGAGAAAAGAATAACATCCGGGAAGTTACTTAATTGGGATAGTATTCCATTTTATGTTCCGAATAAAATTAAAAAAGTTTTAAAATCCGCAGTATCTAGTCATGATAAGCGATATACGAATGCAAGTGGCTTTTTATCTGAATTAGCAAAAATTAAAGCTAAGTTGCCTGATTGGATAACCAGTCGTGATGGGTATGAGCTTCAAAACTGGGGGGGAAATGATTATTTGCTGACAGAAAAAAAAGGAAGAGTGTTAATGAAAAAGAAAAAACATCCTGCTAAAAACTACAGGATTGACAATAGTGTTAGTGGGGACGATTTTAATAGGGCCTTTGAATTACTTAAGGAAAAAATAGGATTGCCTTAACCCCTAACAAAGCGCATCAACCGGAGCCAAGGGCGGCTTGTTTCACTTTGAGGGTTGGGAGTTTTATCGAAATTCAGTAAAATATATTGTAAATTCCGTGTGTTTGGGCCCTTGTCCCCTTATGCGCAATCCGTTAGCTGCTAAGATAATATTTGTGAAGAGGAAAAGTTTTTAAAATATGAAACGAGAATTTTACTTGGTAGATAGAAAAAGGAATTTTAATAAATTTTGGATTATAGAACTAGATAACAAATCATTTACGACAATAAATGGTCGAATTGGAACGAAAGTAAGAAAAGTACATAAAGAATTTTCTTCGGCTGAATTGGCCAAAGATGAATATGACAAACTAATTAACTCAAAACTAAAAAAAGGGTATATCGAGGGATCGATTAAGAATTTAGCAGAATTTGTTCCAATGGACTGGACAGCGAAAGAGATGTCAGAAGAAGTCTTTTGGGAAATTGTCAGTTTGTTTGACTGGCGTCAATTGGGTAATGATGAAGCCGTCATGAAGCCAGCCATTAAGGCATTATCACAAATGTCAGAAGAAAGCATATTTAAATTTAAAGATTTATTGGCTGAAAAGTTGTTTGCCTTAGATACAATGGAAATCGCTAAACATATTGGCGAAGATGCATATGTAAATGATAATACATTTTTCTCTGTTGACACTTTTCTGTATGCCAGGTGTGTTGTTGTCGCAAATGGAGTGGATCTATACAAAAGTGTATTAGATGATCCTACTAAAATGCCGAAAGATTTGTATTTTGAGGGCTTGTTATATCTAAGTGAACTGGCTTATACTTTAAAGACAGGGAGGGAAATGGATTATATAACCTCCAAAAGTTATGAAACCTTTTCGAATGTGGAAGCTTGGCAATAAATCCAAATTTTAGAACAGCTAACCAAGCGGCTCAACCGGACCCAAGGGCAGCTTGTCTTACTTTGATATTTGGGGAAGGTAACGAGTTTTCGTAAAATCATTTATAGGCAGTGTGTAAATGCCCTTGGGCCCGGTTAGCCGCCGTCCGTTATACCCTTAAAGCCAAAATATTGATAGGCAAATTTTTGTAGCTTTATAAAGAACATATGCTTATAATTCTTTTGGTTGATGATAAAAAGTTGTAAGGCTAAACAATGATGAAAACAATAGAATTACCTATCCAAATACTGAGTTCCACCGGACTTACTGAGCAGGAATTAAAGCAAGAAATTGCTATTATGCTATTTCAGAAAGAGAAATTAACGCTTTCTCAGGCAAGTAAATTGGCTCAGCAAGATTTATTGCAATTTCAATATACTTTGGCGAGTCGTAAAATCCCTGTTCATTATGATCTTGAGGATTTTGAAAAGGATTTGGCAACCCTTAAGGATTTAGGTAGACTGTGATAGTCATTAGTGATGCCTCCCCGATTATAAACCTCGCAATTATCAATAAATTAGAAATCCTTCATGCCCTTTATGGTGAGATTTATATTGCTCAAGCGGTTTATCATGAAATCTCACTAAAAGGTATTGGGCAACCGGGATATGATGTCATAGATCAACTACCCTGGATTCATGTAGAAAACATATCAAACAATAATTTTGCTGAGGCCTTAAAGCTGGAACTAGATGATGGTGAAGCCGAATCAATAGCTTTAGCAATTGAACTTAAAGCTGATTTATTATTGATCGACGAACGTAAAGGGCGGAATATCTCAGATAAATTCGGTTTGAAATATATTGGCCTGTTGGGTTGTTTGATAGAAGCAAAACATCAAAAGAAAATAGAATCTATAAAACCAATACTTGATGCACTGATAAACCAAGCAGGTTTTTGGATAAGTTCAGCTTTATATGATCGAGTTCTTGAAATTGCAAAAGAGTAAAATAGCATTTTGGGTATAACAAAGCGCATCAACCGGAGCCAAGGGCGGCTTGTTTTACTTTGAGGTTTGAGAGTTTGCACTATCTTCGGTAAAATGTTGTAAAGTTGGTGTTTCGGTGCCCTTGCCCCCTTATGCGCAGTCCGTTAGGTGCCACACAATAAAAAGAGTTGGATCTGAGTTTATGAGACTAATTTCAAGCATTTATTTCGTGATATTGTTGGCATTTGTTGTACGAGGAGTTGAAGCTGATCTTATTATATCAGAAATTAGAGTTGATGACTGTATTTTCAGATGTTCCGTAGTAGATAAAATATATAGCGCAGATGATACATTGACTCTTTTTTATACCGTCGAAAACAATAGGGATAATCAAATTACAGTATTTGATCCATATTATCTTTACTGGAAGGAAAAGCCTTTTCATCGCAATATTCATTTAGGAGGCAAGTGGTTAATTAAGCTAGGGTTTATAAACGAGCCGTATATTGTCACGTTGGAATCAGATTCAGTTCTTCAATATACAATTAAATTGTTATGCCAAATGAATGAAATGGATACAAGAATAGACTCAGCTTTATTTGATCAAAGAAATCAATACAAATCAGATGTTTTTTATGATATAGTATACTTTGATATTGGATATTACATTGGTGAGAATGAGATTGCGGTCAAGGAAGTTGATTCCCTGAAACATGTTACTTTTCGTTCTGAAGCCCAAGCTTTTGAATTTGAGATGAATTGTAAGAGAATTATTCTAGGTCCTCTTACTTTAAGATTTAGTATGGATTTAATACCAAATAAATAAAGCATAGGCTCATCCGGGAAATGATTGCGTGAATGGTCAAAATTGCCCTAATCTTACAGCTCCCCAATAGGGAATTTGATATTGGCACTCAATTTTCTCTTGTAG
>JAUIFC010000197.1 GCA_030429455.1 Bacteroidia bacterium
TCTTCAATAGGGGTTACAATATCTAAATACTGCTCGTCAATTTCTTCAATAAAACGGCTGGGTTCAGCATCAATCAATTTTCCCCAACGGTAACGCGATAAGGCATAAGTTAAATAGGCTTGTTTTTCGGCTCGTGTTAGTGCTACATAAAACAGCCGTCGCTCCTCTTCTAGTTCGCTACGGGTATTCATACTCATGGCACTTGGAAATAAGTCCTCTTCTAACCCTACAATAAAAACATACGGAAATTCCAAGCCTTTAGCCAAATGTATCGTCATTAACGCCACATGGTCGGCGTCTCCTTTATCGGCATCTAAATCGGTAGCTAAAGCAACATCTTCTAAAAACTCAGCTAAAGAGGCCGTACTATCGGCAATTTCTTTTTGCCCTTCAACAAAGTCTTTGATTCCATTTAGTAATTCTTCTAAATTTTCAACTCTAGCTATGCCTTCAGGCGTGCCATCTTTCTTGACTTCCTGAAGCATTCCACTTTTTTTAATGACCAATTCTGTCAATTCAAAAGCATTCAGTTTTTCAGAGGCGATCGAAAAACTTTTAATCATATTCAAGAAATTGACAAGCTTGTTTTTCGTTCCAGCATTTATTGGGATGTTGATTTTATTCAGGTTGTCGATTATTTCAAAAATTGACCTGTTATAATGTTTGGAGGCCAAAACGAGCTTGTCCATTGTCGTTTGTCCAATTCCTCTAGCTGGGTAATTTATTATACGGATGAGGGATTCTTCGTCTTTTGGGTTAATGATGAGCCTTAAATACCCCAGAACATCTTTGATTTCTTTTCGTTGATAAAAGGATAAGCCGCCGTAGATTCGGTAAGGAATATCTTTTTTTCGCAATGCATCTTCAATGGCTCTACTTTGTGCATTGGTTCGATAAAGCACTGCAAAATTTTCATAATCTTGCTGAAACTGCATTTGTTCTTCAAAAATTGTTGAAGCGACAAACCGTCCTTCTTCTGCATCGTTGATAAGCCGATTAACTTTTATTTTTTCGCCGTCAGAGTTGGATGTCCAAACCACTTTGTCCAACCTTGTTTTATTTTTTTCGATAACCGAATTTGCGGCACTTACAATATTTCTTGTGGACCGGTAATTTTGTTCTAGTTTAAACGTCTTGACACCATCATAATCTCTTTGAAAATTTAATATATTATTAATATTGGCTCCTCGAAATGCATAGATACTTTGTGCATCGTCTCCAACGACACAAATATTTTGAAATCTGTCGCTTAAAGCCTTGACAATTAAGTATTGAGAATGGTTAGTGTCTTGATACTCGTCTACCAATATGTACTGAAATCTGTGTTGGTATTTTGCTAAAACTTCTGGAAACCTGACTAGAAGTTCATTTGTCCTTAACAGCAAATCGTCAAAGTCCATCGCTCCAGCTTTGAAACACCTGTTGACATATTCTTGATAAATGTCTCCCATTCTGGGTCTTTTAGCCATCGCATCAGCTTCTTGGAGGTCAATATTGTTAAAGTAAGCTTTTACGGTAATCAAGCTGTTTTTGTAGGAAGAAATTCTAGAATAGACTTGCTTGTATTTATACACATCCTTGTCCAGATTCATCTCCTTAATGATAGCATTTACAAGTCTTTGAGAATCTTGAGTGTCGTAAATTGTAAAGTTAGACGGATACCCTAATTTGTCAGCTTCAAATCTTAAGAGTCTTGCAAACACAAAATGAAAAGTGCCCATCCATAAGTTTTTGGCTTCGCTAGAACCTACTATTTTGGCAATTCTATTTTTCATTTCACGAGCCGCTTTATTGGTAAAAGTGAGAGCCAAGATGTTGAATGAATCGACGCCATGATTCATCAGGTGTGCAATTCTGTATGTTAATACTCTCGTCTTACCAGAACCTGCACCAGCGATGACTATCATTGGACCGTCTTTTTGTAATACAGCTTCTCTTTGGGCTTCGTTTAATTCCGATAAATAGTTTTGCAATTTCTTTTCTTTGATTAAATACTAAAATTAAAATTTCAAATATTGCTTGAACAACGATTGAACGACAAATTTAATTTTATTTAAGCAGATTGCAAAAGCTGAAGTTTTGTTTTATCAAGGTAATATTTCTTAAAAAATCTTGTTTAAACACTTAATGACTGATGTCAAACTAATGGTATTTTTTAATTTTGAAGGCATCAAGAATTTTTAATATGGAAGATTTTAATTTTTATCTATTTGTTCCCAGTTTGTTGTCTGCCTTGATTGTAGCTGGTCTGGCTTATTACTTTTTTAAGATGCATACTGAGGCGATTACTAAACAGCAGCACATAAAGTTGAGATTAGAGGCTAGAAAAATTACGCTTCCTATGAGAATTCAGGCTTATGAAAGACTGACCCTTTTTTCCGAACGAATTGCTCTTGTCAATCTTTTGAAAAGAGTGAAACCCATTAGTTTGGAAAAGGAAGCTTACGAAGATTTGTTAATAAAAAGCATTGATCAAGAATATGAACATAATTTGGTTCAGCAAGTTTATGTTTCCGAAGAATGTTGGGGCGTTATAAAAACAGCTAAAAATTCCATAATCAATAGGATTAGGAAGACTAATATGTCCGATCAAATAACGGATGCGCATAAGCTTAGAGAAACCTTACTTTTAGATCTTTTGGATCAAAAGAGTTCCCCGAGCAGTGTTGCTCTGCAGGTGATTAGAAAGGAAATGAAAACTGTATTGTGATTTTTGGGAATATTTCATAATCGATAGCCATGGACTTAGGTTCAAAAGATTCTAAGACCTTTTAGTTTTAATAATTATTGGAATAATTGGGTTTGAGTTGATGAATTATTTTCTGTGGTTTATCACTCTCTATCGTTAATTCTCGTTCTTAAATTAGCTCTTGAGCATTTCAGATTGACTTAATTGCTTTAAACAAATCCTCATATTTGCTAGATTCCTTGATACAATCTATTTTTGTCAAAAAATTTTTGACATATGAAAGCTTATGTATTCCCTGGTCAGGGTGCTCAGTTTCCTGGAATGGGAAAAGACTTATATGAGAATTCAGCTTTAGCTAAAGACTTATTCGAATCAGCAAATGGTATTTTGGGTTTTAACATTACTAAAACCATGTTTGAAGGTACTGCCGAAGAACTGAAACAAACTGAAGTTACCCAACCTGCAATATTTCTACACTCTGTCATACTAAGTAAAGCTATTGGGGAAAATTTTAAACCCGATATGGTCGCAGGGCATTCATTAGGCGAATTTTCAGCATTGGTAGCCAATGGTGCTTTGTCTTTTGAAGATGGATTAAAATTGGTTCATAAGAGAGCTATGGCTATGCAAGAAGCTTGTGAGGCTCAGGAGTCTACAATGGCTGCTGTGTTAGGTCTAGAGGATCATGTGGTCGAAGAAGTATGTGAAAGTACTTCGGGAATTGTTGTTGCTGCAAATTATAATTGCCCTGGGCAATTGGTAATTTCAGGTGAAATAGATGCCGTTAAAGCTGCATGCGAAACCTTAAAGGAAAAAGGGGCAAAGCGAGCGCTGTTATTGCCAGTCGGAGGTGCATTTCATTCGCCATTAATGGCTCCTGCAAGAGAAACTTTAGCGGAAGCTATAGAGAAAACGACATTTGCTAATCCCATTTGTCCTGTTTATCAAAATGTTAATGCACAGTCTGTTACCGATCCATCGGTTATAAAGGTGAATCTAGTCGAGCAATTGACATCGGCAGTGAGATGGACACAAACCATGCAAAATATGATAAATGATGGCATGACATACTATACAGAAGTTGGTCCAGGCAAAGTTTTACAGGGTTTGATTAAAAAGGTAGACAGACGTTTTCCTACAGAAAGTGCTAGTATTTAATATGTCTAAAGTAAGAATTACAAAACAGTTTACTTTCGAAATGTCTCATGCCTTGTTTGGTTATGATGGTAAGTGTAAAAACATTCATGGACATACCTATCATTTGGACGTTTGTGTTATTGGATTACCGATTTTCGATGAGTCTAATGTGAAATATGGAATGGTTGTAGATTTTGGGGATTTAAAGAAAATCGTCAAATCTGAAATAGTCGATGTTTTGGACCATTGCTTAATGCTCAATAAAAATACACCGCATCGAAAAATGGCTGATTTTTTGGAAGCAGAGAATCATTATATCGTAAGAGTCGATTATCAGCCAACTACAGAAAATATGATAATAGATTTTGCGAGTAAAATTCAATCTAAACTTCCTGAAGGCGTGTCTCTACACTCTTTAAAACTTAGAGAAACACAATCGTCTTTTGCCGAGTGGTTTGCTTCCGATCAAGGCTAAAATGGACTTCTATTGCAAGAACTAAAGGACACCCAAGATAAAAGCTTGCTTATTGCCAAAGATGACAAATACATTTGGCATCCTTTAACGCAGCATAAGATACAGAAGCAAATTGTTCCGATAGTCAGAGCTAAGGCTTGTAAGTTATTTGATGACAAAGGAAATACTTATATTGATGCGATAAGCTCTTGGTACACATGTGTTTATGGACACTGTAACCCGTTATTGGTAGAAGCTTTACAACATCAGTCTGAACAACTAGATCAAATAATTTTTAGTGGGTTTACACATCATCCGGCTGCTCAACTTGCCGAGGCGTTAATTAGAATATTGCCGAGCAAGATGAGTAAAGTTTATTACAACGACAATGGCTCTACAGCAACCGAGATTGGTATTAAGATGGCTTTGCAATATCATCACAACAATGGCGAGGAGCGTGATACGATGCTAGCTTTTGAAGAAGGTTTTCATGGCGACACTTTTGGAGCGATGTCGGTTTCAGGTTTATCGGTTTATAATGGTGCTTTTGAAAATCATTTTATAAAAGTCTTACGACTACCAAAGCCTAATGGTCAGAATAATGAGCAAGTTTTGCAAAAACTAGACGAATTGATTCAAAAACATCGAATCGCTGGTTTTATTTACGAACCACTGATTCAAGGTGCAGCTGGAATGAAAACGTATTGCAAACAAGGGCTTGAAGCTATTTTAAACCTTTGTAATGCTCATAGAATCATTACCATTGCAGACGAAGTCATGACAGGGTTTGGAAAAACAGGACATCATTTTGCAAGTGAACAACTAGCCATACAACCTGATGTCATGTGTTTAAGCAAAGCCTTAACTGCCGGTATGTTACCAATGGGCGTGACTGCTTGTCAACAGTTTATTTACGATGCTTTTTATGCAGATGATATTTCAAAAGGACTATTTCATGCACATACCTATACAGCGAATCCTTTGGCTTGTGCGGTAGCCTTAAAAGCAATAGAGTTATTAGAATCTGAAGACATTCAGACGCAAATAGGATTTATTTCAAATTCTCATACGGCATTTAAAAACAAAATAGAAACACATTCAAAAGTTGAAAATATAAGACATATCGGTGTGATTTTGGCATTGGACTTAAAGCTAAACATTTCCAGATATGGCAATGTACGTGATGAGATTTACAATTATTTCATGAGCAAAGGGGTTTACCTTAGACCTTTAGGAAAAACGGTGTACATCGTTCCACCATATGTGATTTCTAAAGAAGAGCTAAGTAAAGTTTACAAGACAATTGAAGATTTTATAGATGAATTTTAATTACCTGTAAATTCCTTGTTTATTTATCCATTTTCTATACGCGCTTGCATTGATGTTATGTTGCCTCAAGTTTTTAGCAAAAACATGGTATCCAGGCTTGGACATATCGGCGACAAAAAATAAATAGTTATGCTTTTCGTACTTTAAAACGGCATCTATCGACGACACATCAGGCATGATGAGCGGTGCAGGTGGAAGTCCATAATTTCTGTAAGTGTTGTAAGGAGAGTCAATTTCTAAATCTTTGTAAAGAACTCGTCTAATTATCGTATCTGGGTTGTTGTATTTTTGTTTGATGGCAAAAACAACGGTTGGGTCGGCTTCAAGTTTCATTGTGCGCTTCAATCGGTTAACGTAAACGCCGGCAACTCGTGGACGTTCATCTATTTTTGCAGTTTCTTTTTGAACAATAGACGCCAAAGAAGCCACTTCCAACCTGGATAAATTTAATTTCTGTCTCAGGACTTCACGCTCGGAGTTCCAGAATTTGTTGTATTCTTTCAACAAGCGACTGGTCAATTCATCAGCTTTTAAGTTCCAATAGACTTGATAAGTATTAGGGATAAACAAAGACAACTGCTGTTGTTTATTCAATTTCAACTCATTTATGGTTTGATCAGCATTAAATGCTTCTAAAATTTCTTCTGAAGTTAGATCCAGTTGAGAAGCCAAATTGTCACTCAATTCATTTAAA
>JAUIFC010000198.1 GCA_030429455.1 Bacteroidia bacterium
CGTATCAATTCATAGCAATTACTGGAGAAAAACAACTCAAAATCACAGAGCAAATTGTATCTGCGATAAGTCCACAAATATGGATGGATGGTAAAATTTTAGGCATTACCTTAACGGGATTATCTTCCATGCTAACCTATTCGGTGTTGAGTATTATTGGAGGCATTGTTTTCTTTCAATTTTCTGGAATGCCAATTGCCACAATACAAGATTATTTATATCTACCTTCAATAGCACTTTACTTTCCTTTTGCATTAATAGGTGTTTTAATTTGGAACGCATTGCTCGCAGCAATAGCTTCGATCATTACAGATCCAAATAATTCGGGTAAAAGTTCCATGATGTTACTTCCCATTTTGTTTGTAATTATTTCGTTTTTAGTTATTCGCGATCCCGATAGTGGATTTTCAGTTTTCCTTTCGTGGTTTCCGCTCACTTCGGCAACCTCCATGCCAATGCGTTGGGCAATAACCGAAGTTAGCTCCTTTGAATTAATTGGATCTTTTGTTCTATTGGCTCTTACATTTTATGCTTTAAGAAAACTAGCCGCCAAAATCTTTAGGGTTTCGATTTTGATGACAGGAAAAGAACCAAGCTGGAAAGAAGTATACCAATTCATGAAGATGAAATAAAGGTATTCCCATATTAGTTTATAGGTTTATAGGCTTATTGCATTCTTCATCCATAAAGTAGGTGCTTGGAGGTATGCAGTATAATTTCAATTAAAGCCAAATTACATAGGAGCTATTTATTGACGTATTTTAGCCTTTACTTTTGGAATCATTGAGTTTATTCTGAAAGAAAAGTTTTAAATGTCAAGTATATAGGCGTAAACTTTATTTCATTTCTTGATTTACCTCTTATTAAAAACTAAAAATCGTTTTTATTTATTCCTATTTCACGGGTATACAAAAATCTACAATCGCCTTTTTTTCAGGATGTTCATTAAAATTATTATGATAAATCTCAAAAGGTTCTCTATCCGCTTTTGTATATCCATTTTCGTTCATCCAGAGAAAAAGTCCTGTCCATGCTTTTTCAAATTCATCCAAGGCTATTTCAAATCTTGAAACAATACATTTTCCCTTTTCGATAGTGGTAAATCCAATTTCTCCTTCTGGTTCTATAGAATCATTAACTAAAATAGAAGCACTCATCCTAACTTTATTTGGTGATGTGACTTTAAAACTATCATGATAAATTGTAATCATTTTGGTTCTATCATTCAAAAGTCCTTTAAGTGTCGCCCATTGAATTAACTTGGCATAAGCACGCTCTAAGTTATGAACTCCTAAACTTGACACATAGGCCAACTCCATTTTTGCATTCATTGATATCCATTTTTTAAGATTATTTACAATGCAAATGTATTTTTCATAATCTGGATAGTCTTGTCCATTCTTGCTTTTAAGTTGACTAATCTTGCTATGTCGATATGGATTTTGTTTTATAAATGAAGAAGGACTTACACCATAGTATTTTTTAAAAGTTTTTGAAAATGATGAAATTTCAACAAATCCATATTTATAAGCAATTTCTGAAATTGTAACCTTTTTATGCAAAATATCTAATGCCGACTTTTCAATTCTTTTTCGTGTAACATATTCATTTAGTGTCTCTCCAGAAATATATTTAAATATACGATGAAAATGAAATGGAGAGAAAAACGCAATAGTTGAAACTGTGTTTAAGGATAAATCTGAGTCCAAATTTGCTTCAATATATTCAAAAACCCGATTTATCCTGCTTTTATGATCAGCCTGTCTATCTTCCATTGTTTTCATTGTTTACAATTATCAAATAAGGTATTTGAAAATATCAGTTTACTAGGATTGATATCAACATGTCAATAACAAAGGACTAGTCTTTAAAGTCCAACATTATTTCTACGATACTTCCTCCGCGCAGAACTTCTAGCTTATTCGATTTTTGATATAAAAAAGAGGCGGAATTATCCATTTTTTGCTGAGAAGCTAATTCATTTAATTGTTCAAAACCTTCATTGGTAAGAGGAAAATCATTGACAGAAATAATGATATCCCCACCGAGAATCATTTCATTTCCATTAATAATGGCTTTTTCAAATCCACCTTTTATACCTGAAAAATACGCTGGAGACAAATTCACAACAGATTCAACAAGCAAACCGCCGTTAATTGGCACATTAAGAAGCCATGCTGTTTTTTCATCTAAAACATACCCTGAAATACCTGTCCAACGTCTATTTCCATTTATAACAACTTTTTTGGCAAGATTGCTGGTCGCTGCAAAACCTAATCCTTGAAAACCTCCAGATTCGGTAATGATATAACTGGAAATTCCTATCACTTCGCCTTTTAAATTAAACATTGGACCCCCTGAATTTCCTTGATTGATTGAAGCATCGGTTTGAAAAAACTCATTAATTATAAAACCTGATGTTCTCGTCTTCTGATTCTTTTTACCACTAATATAACCCACTGACAAAGAATGCTCTAAGCCATAAGGTGCTCCGATAATGATAATTTGGTCTCCTATTGAGACTGTTTCAGAATTTCCAAGCTTTGCAACCGTGTATTCGTTAGGCATCCAAGAAAGTCTTATTAGAGCCAAATCTGCCATGTTCGCAGAGCGAATAACTTTTGCCATAACCTCTTCACCATTTAAAAATTTCACGGTTATTTTTTCGGCGTCATTGACAACATGAGCTGCGGTTAATATTTCACCTTCTTCAGAGATTAAAACACCAGAGCCAATCCCTTCAGAAGCAGTCATCTGAAAACTTCCATTTAAGACTTTAGATTCTGTTAATATTGTTACTACAGAAGAATTAACAGATTTATATAACTCTGAAATATATTGAGAATGTATTGTAAACACACAGAAATTTAGACATAAAAAGAAGATGATTTTTTTCATATATTAGATTTTTAAAACCAAAATAGAAAAGGTATTAATTTAATTTGATTAAATCAAATATAAAATTTAAAATCTAAATTGATCAATACTATACCTAAACAAAAATTAGTTTCCTATTAAAAGTGCTGATTTAAATTTTTATTTGTTTTATATACTGATTTTACTAATATTTAATCTAATAATTTAGCTATAGTCGGAATAAATTATTATCGATAAAGTGTAATCGAACAAGTTTTTTTTATATATTTAGTGTTTTTATATTTGATGTATCCTAATATTTTTGTAAAAAATTGAAATACAATGTACTTTAATAGATTAACTCTTGTAATTCAACTGGTAAAATAATGTTATAGAATTAAAAAAATAAGAAACTATGTTAAAATTTTATTCAGCTTCTACTCGTATTATCAACACTAAACGTTGTGTTTGCGAATGTTTAGATATTGCTCTTAATGATAATTCTATTTCAGCAGATCTCTTAATATATCACGCTTCTATAGGTCATAATTATAATGAGATTTTAGAAGAGAGTAAGGCGCAATTTCCCCATGCAGATGTGGTGGTAGCTTCTTGCTGTGGTGTGGTTGGCAAAGAAGGGGTGAGTGAGTCTATGAAAGATATGGCCTTGATGGCTATTGAGGGTAAAGACTATGCGCTTGCGGAGGTCAATGATTTTTTTGGCTATAATGCTTTTAATAAAACCTTAGCCTTAGCAAAGTCATTACAAAGCCAAAAAAGCGGTATTAACATGATTTATTTTTTGGGTTCTGGTATTGATACTAACAACTCAGAGGTTATAGCTGCATTTGAGGAGGTTTTTGGTAGCGAGGTGACCATTTTTGGAGCAACCTCTTCAGATAATATGCAAGGGATTGTAAATTATCAGGGAGTTAACAATATGGTTTATGAGCACGGAGCGTTTGCCATTGGTTTTTGCGACTCTACTTTAAACGTACATACCCAAGCTACACATGGTTTTGTGGCAACTGGTGATGCCATGTTGGTGACCAAATCAGAGGGTCATATTATACATGAACTTAATCATAAACCTGCTTGGTCTGAGTATTTAAGATATTTAGAGTTAAAACCAGGCGTTACGTGTGGTGATACCATACCTATAGGTGCTCTTGCGGAGGAGTTGAGTGAGGATTTAGCAAAAGAATATGGTAACCAACATATTCTAAGGGTAGTAACTTCTCATGATGGTGAGGCGATGCACTATGCGACGTCTTGTCCAGAAAACACAAAACTGAAGCTGACCATAAGAGATGAAGATCTTATTTTTAATGAAATGGATAGAATGACTTCGGATTTGGTTGAAAAAGTAGGTGATGCCGAAATTGTAGCAGTTTTTCATGCCGATTGTTTAGCAAGAGGACGTTTTTTATTTAACAAAGTCTATAAAGAAGAATTAGTGGCTAAAATGCAAATGCCATTTTCTAAGGACGGCCTATGCCCACCTTGGTTAGGTATGTATGGTTTTGGCGAGTTTGCAAGGTTAGGTGGTAAAAATACCTATCACAACTATACAACAGCACTTTATATTATTACAAGATCTATTTAAAGATCTAACTGTCAATTAGATGGCGCAAGAAAGTGCATATATAAATTACGAACTTGAGTACAAGGCTTTGCTAAAAAAACACCAGAACGTTTTAGTCCGATCTCAAAAGTTTACCAAAATACAGCAGAGTCTTATTACAGCGAATAATACTATTGATAAAAAGTTAGAGCTGTATAAGCGCATTAATTATTACACTAAAAAAATAGGGGAAGCCAAAGATTCTGCGGAGCTTAAATCTTACATACCTGAGGCGCTAATCGATTGTTTTGGTTTAGAGGGTGCCATGGTTAGTTTTCAGAATAAAAACAGAAATGCCACCTATAGTGAGGGGCTATTTTATAATAAGGACGAAAAGGTTGTTCATCAGTCTTTAACTGATATTTTGCGAGAGTATAAGGAGAGAAAACCTGTTTACCTTGATAAATCACAACTTGTTAAGCACCCTAGTTTAGGTGATTTTGATAGTATTTTAGTTAGAAAATTTGAAAGTAAAACAGAAGGTTACCAATTTTATATTCTCGGTTTTATATCTAAAAAACATGCCTCAAACTATACAAGACTAAATGAGGAAGAACAGCTTGTTTTTGATAATTTCTCGGAGCAAGTGCATACGACACTTCGGCACAGATTGATAAGGCAAAATTTAATTGCTGAAAAAGAGAAGTATAGAAGTATAATTGCCAATATGAACTTGGGTTTACTAGAGGTAAATATGGATGGAAAAATTCTTATGGCAAATCATACATTTTGCAAGATGGTGGGATATGAAGAACAGGAATTACTGGGGAAAGTAGCATCTGACTTGTTTTTAAAGGGAGCCGAAAAGCAAAAAATATTATCTCAAAACAAATCACAGGTAAAAAAGCAGGCATCTGTCTATGAAGTGGGTTTGAAACACAAAGATGGTAGTGATCTTACTTGGATGATTAGCGGTGCTCCTAATTATGACCTTGACGGCAATGTTATTGGTTCTATTTGGATACATCTAGATATAACAGCGCAGAAATTAGTTGAGCAAAATTTGTTTAAGACCAACTTAGATTTAAAAAAGATAAATAGTGAATTAGATACCTTTATATATAGAGTATCTCACGATTTGCGTACGCCACTACTCTCCATAATTAGTATTGTAGAATTGATAAAATTAAATACAGAAATAGATATTGGAGCCGAAAACAAAGAATTTATCGATTTGATAGAACAAAGTGCTAAAAGATTAGATGACTCTATTAAAGAAATTTTAAGTTATTCAAAAAACTCAAGGTTAGGTTTACAGTTTATGGACGTTAATATACCCGATTTAGTGCGTACCATTTGCAAAGATCTTCAGTATATTAATAGAACCATTACTTTTGATCTTAATTTTAATGGCATAGAGATAATTAAAACAGATAAAATGCGAATTGAAACTGTGTTAAAAAATCTATTAAGCAATGCGGTTAAATACCAAAAGCTCGATGAGAATAAACCTCGAGTGAGCTTTACGATTACAGAAAACCAAAATGATTTTATAATGACGATTAGTGATAATGGTATTGGCATGGTTGAAGACAACACAAATAAAATGTTTGATATGTTTTACCGAGGCACTTCAAAATCGCAAGGTACAGGCCTTGGTCTGTTTATTGTTAAAGAAATGATAGAAAAATTAAACGGTAATATAGATGTTGAATCCGAGATAGATGTGGGTACTACGTTTACAATAACAATACCAAAGCACAAATAACTATTTATTACCCTTGATAACCCTTAATAGTTCTTACGTATGACTAAAAAAAACAAAATATCTTTTTTTCTATTAGACGACGATGCCACATTTAATTTTATTCA
>JAUIFC010000012.1 GCA_030429455.1 Bacteroidia bacterium
ATTGTGAAGTTGTGGTGTTAAAATTTGATGGTATTATCTGATTTAATGTTGCCGTAGTATCCTCACAACTCTCAATACAATTGAGCTGAGCAAACCAGCCTGTATTTTGAAAAAAGGCGGATGATATGAAGCGAAAAGTTAAGCATCCACTTAAGTTATTTTCAGACGCAATTAATGTAACCGGATTGTCGGAAGCACTAAAGTTATCATCTATATCGAAAGAAACCAATAGAGGCGAGTTGTTATCTTGTCCGTCATAAACAAATAATTCTGTTGGAGCAGGCCCTAAGCCAATTTCAAAAAACTGAACTACAAGTTTAAAATCAGCCATATCAGGGCAAATCGTATATGTAAAATCTTCATTATTATTATAACTACCATTTGCACCACCGCTGTCGTAAAAATTACCTGTACATGTGGAGATAGTTGCATTTTGCATTATAAAATCTTGTGAATAAGTATTTTGAATTAAACACAAACTAAAGATGAAACCAAGATAGACTTTTTTAGCGTGAATGAAGTTCATGAATATGAGGTTAATAAAAATTAAACAATCAAAAATACAAATACCCCAATAAATATTCAGATTTATTTCTTTTTTCTAAAAATGATAAAAATGATGAGTAATGTTGATATGCCCAAAACAAATCTCAACCAATCATCTGAACTTTCCACCACTGCAGCATCATCACCATACAAGACAAATCCAGCCCAATAATAAGGGTGTTTCAACTTTTCGATTTCGGTATTTGTCAAGTAGTCAATTTTTGCTTTTTGTAAAGCTGCAGATTTGGTTTCGCCGTCTTTGAGGTAATCGTAAAAAGAGATCATGATTTGACTCGTAGTTTCGTCTGGAACTTCCCAAAGGCTCGCAATGGTGGCTGTTGTTCCGGCATAGTTAAAAGCCCTTTGAAGCGAAGCCATGCTTGAGGTTCCATCTTCCTTTCCTATTCCTGTATTACAGGCACTTAGGACGGCTAAATCTGCTGGAATTTTTAGAGCATAGAGTTCTTCCAAATATAATTTTTCATCGTTTGCAAAATTAAAATGGCTAAAGCTAGGGTCTTCATCATCTACCGAGGCGTGCATGGCGAGGTGCAAAATGTTGCCTTTGGTTTTGTTTTCAATAAAATTGGTTTTAGTCGCTTTTTCTCCAATAAAAGATTCCGAAGGAAATAAGCTTTCCAACCATTTGGCTTCTTTTTGAGCACCTTCAAGAAAAACAGGCTCGCTTCTCGTTACCAGTTGAGTAGATTTGGAAGCATACTCTGGGGCGAATATGGTCGATTTTGGTTGTGCTTGTTTTTTTACGCTATCAGCAATACGGACAAACCTTAAGTGCGAAGAATAATGAATTGCTTTTTCTTTGATGAGATAATCTGAATTATAAATCAAGGTTTCAAACGGCAAATTGTAAATCGGCGTGTCCGGAACTACTATTAGAGATTCAAAATTGAAAGCTGATTTTGGTAATAACAATTCAGTCAATTTAGGATTAATTTCTCGAGAATTACCTGATTGTTCTAATAGTTTTAAATGTGACTTTACCAATTCTTTTTCATCAGATTCCCAAAGCTTATAGTCAAATGAAATATCGGTTTTGGTAATCGAAATTATGACAAATTGATCGTAAAAAAATAAGTATTTCAGAACTATCTCATTGGAGTTTAACTGGTCCTGAAATTCAGAAATTAAAAAATTATTCTGTGTGTAGTTTGCTAGAATTGGATAATTTTCGGCTATCACTTTATGTAAACTGCTAAGCTCAACTTGTAAAGAATCTTCTCGTTTTGCTTGCCGCTCTTTTTTGGCAGCAATTATTTGTTTCCTGAGATTGTATTCAATATTTTCTAAAGAATCGATTAAAGGAAATTGTGCTATGTTTCGACTTTGGCTAAACTTTCTCCAGGCAAATGCGTTGTTAATATTTTCAATATTGGTAACAAAAGCCTCTTTCTCGTCAAACTTCTCCTTATTTAAATACAGTTTGTTGTTCAGAATCTTATAAAACAATTGTTTGTTTCCAACACTTAAGTCTAAATTTTTATGTCCTTCTAAAAACTCGTTGTAAGCGAGGTTATTCAAAATATTGGAATATTCAATAGCCTTTTGTTCATCTGTAAATTTATCCATCAACGTATAAGCCATATACTCCAATTGTTTAGCATCGTTTATGTATTGGTATCTTGAAGCATAATTGCTAAAGTCAGATTTCAAACTGTCTGTTGAATTATGCATAAATCTGATGGCCTTGGTATAGTAGAAAAGAGTAGAATCTAAAACTTTGTTTTCTGCATAAATGTCTCCTTTAAAAACATAGGTTTCTTCGACGTTGTAGGTGTTGGGCTCAAAATGATTTAAGATGCTATCAATTTGAGCTAAAGCTAAATTTGTTTTTCCTAATAGATTCAAGACATTTGCTCTAAACCGCAAAAACTCCGTCACATTTCGTTTAGGTTCTTGCGATTTTTCACTTAAACTGATGGCCTTTTCAATGTAATCTAAAGATTTGGGGTAATCTTTCAACTCTTTATAAAAATCACTTACATAATATAAGGCACCAACAAATAGTGAAAGATTGGAAATCTGTGATCGATTTTGTGGATTTTGAAGTGTTTCTGTCGTTGTATAAATGGAGTCTAATTGGGATAAATTATAGTCAATACGTGCCTTTAAGCCTTCTTTTTTGTCTAAGTATTCTTCAAGATTTTCATCTTTTAGATAGAGTGCTTGGTCATAATTTAATAGTAAATCTGTTCTGTAGTATCTTATCCAAGCATAGCGTTGTGACTCTTTGGTTTCATTTGAAATAGATTCTGCTATTTTTCTAATCTTTTCAACTTCAACTTTAGCTTTGTCGTAAAATCCTAGTGCGGAGTAGATTCTAAATTTTCGTTGATATAACCAAGCATGCCTTCCTGGTCTTATGAAATCTGTCGTGTTTATAAATTCTTCGGCTTCAAGAGCTACAGCAAGCGCTTTTTTGTAGCGACGAAGGCTGTAATACCTCGTCATCAAATCGTATAAAATGCCATAGTTAGTATTTACTATGGCTTTGTCTTTTTCTTTCGGAATGTATGTTAAAGCCGCTTCAAAACCAGCTATCGACCCATAAAAATTATTGAAACGGTTATTAGCATAGCCAATATAAGCCGTAATTCTAGCCATGGTGATACTGTCTTGTGCATTTTGTAATTCAAATTTTTTAGCGTAATGGCTTAAATCAATTATTTTCTGGTAGTCTTTTGCTTTATAATGTACAGCTTGAAGTGCGTAAATACTATCAAGTTCTGCTTTGTGGCTATGCTGAGCTGTAACTATGAGAGGCGATATGCAATAGAGGACACAAAAAAGCAAATGTTTAAATTTCATAGCTACAATTCTTTCAATGAGAATTCTAAATTAAAACTAATTACTTGTTAATCCAAATCATCAGCACATTAAAGAAAGATTAAATCTTTTTAGAAATAAAAAAACAACCTGAATTTCTTCAGGTTGCCTTCCGCAATCCCATCTGTTATCATACAAGGAATTGGGATTCTGTTTTTACATAATCGATTTAGGTATTATTTCATAAACTGTAGTGTTTTGCAATCTCTAGGGCAATTTCTTTAATTTCTTTTCCAGAGTTTGTTGTATTGCCATTATTTTGAGGCGTAATGCTGTAAAGGATATCATCTTTTAGAATTTGTAACTGCTACAACCTCTTCGCTGTTCATGTCTTTTTGCTTCGTTTTACTATTTTCACTTTTGCATGAAGCTAAACACAAAATGACTAATAACAGATTAAATTTAAAGTATTTCATAAGACGATATTTTTAGTTGACGTATCCAGCTGCTTTAGCTATCTTTATGGCAATATCTTTATAGTCTCGGTTTTGGGCAGCTTCTTCTTGGTTAGCCCTGTTGGTTGGCGGATAGACATTCAGCGTGTAGCCTTTAAATTTAATTTTCAATTCCTTAGCACTCGCTTTCCATATTGCTGCCAATCCTAAGCCATCAACCCATTCTGAAGAATTAGATATCGACTTTTGAAGTGCCCAGGCTTCTTGCCAGTTTTCGCCACCTCCTGTGGCTTCATGAACTTCGCCCATGTGCTCATCTTTGCCGATTTCTCTGTTTACAGAAATGGAACCTTTTAACCAAAGAAAATCAGATGCCCCAGATTCCACATAAAAGGAGCATATTGGTGTAGAAGTCGCTTGTCTGTTGGGGTTGGTCAAAGGGTCGTCTAGAACTATTTGGCTTGCCGATACGCCATATAATTTTGCTATATCCGCAGTGTTTAATTGGTCGCATGCGCTCATGCCATCACGGTAATCTATCAGATTGCTCTCGAAATTATTGTTCACAAAGCTAGTATCGCCCATTTCTGAAACGTCCACCTGTTTCTTGTCCTGCGCGCAAGCCATAAAAAGAAATGCAATAGAGTAAAGGCTAATGATTAATTTAGTTTTCATACTTTTAGTTTATAATTAGTTTTTGAGTTGAAGTTGCGTTTTCAGAATATACTTTCAGCAGATAAGTGCCTTGGGATAATTGACTGACATCTATTTGTTTTTCAGTTGAATTAAATGCCTTATCTGATAAAACAACTCTGCCATTGATGTCTAAAATTTGAATGTTCTGAATGCCTTCTGGAGCGTTTATGAAAATCCTATCCTTTGCCGGATTTGGATAAAAACTGAAGTCTAAACCATTATCAAAATCTGCATTGGCCATGGTTTCTTCAGTAATTTCGATTGTAAAATCGCCAACGAAAGCATTATCGTTTTGTGGGAGTATGCCACTTGACCCAGCATCTACCCATACTTGAATATAGTAGTCATCTCCCGGCACCAAATTATCGACCAGAATGCCATCTACACCACAGGCTATGGGGAGAGCAGCCAAACAATCGTCGTAAACTGCTACTTTTAATAGGCCACCCCCATTTATTGAAATAGAGATGATGCCAGAAGCCGGGCCATCAAGCTTGTACCAAACATCAAAAATCGTAATGCCCGATTGCTGGCAACTAGGATCTAATCCGCTTGGCGTTGAGCTGAAAGTCGTACCTGGTGTTGGAACATTATAAGCCAATAGTGGCGCATCTATACAATCGTCGTTATCAGGCTCACAATCCAGTCCATAGCCTGTTTGCGGATCTTTGTTAAACCAGTTGGCAAAACTATAATTCACGTCATCAACTTCGATACAGGTCAGGTTAGGATTGTTGGTCACATCAAAATCACTGTCATCAATGAGGGTGTTGGTACCATTTTGTAAGTACATGTTAACTAAATTGTTCCCACTTGCAAAAACTGTATTTAATGCTGGATTTTGATTAAGGTCTAATTGTGTAAGCTCGTTGTCTGAAACGTCAATAAAGGATAAATTTATCAGCATGGAGATATCAATACTGCTCAATAAGTTCCCATACAAATAGAAACTGCTCAATGACGTATTATTACTTAAATCTATATCTGTAATCAGATTATTCCCCAATTCGAAGCTTATCAAATTTGGGTTATTGGATAAATCGATAGAAGATAACTGGTTTTGAAATAAATTTAAAAATTCAAGTTGGGTATTTTGATCTAAAGACACCGAAGTTATTGAATTGTTAGGTAACCACAAATCAGTAAGATCTGTAAAATATTCAATGCCTTGTAGTGATGAAATATTATAACTATTCGCTAAAATACTGGTGACACCTGTTGCATTGCTTAAAGACATCAAGCCATTAACAGTTAAATCGCTGTCAATCCCATCGTCTATTAGTGCTTGCTCAAAATTAGGATCCTGAATAGGCACTAAATCTGAACAATTTATATTGAAAAAAGACTGGCTGTCAAAATTAAACTGCGGCTGATTGTTTAACCAGTTATTCACACTAAAGGCCGGATCATCGACTAAGATACAACCCAGGTTTGGATTGTTTTGCGCCTGAAAACTGATTAGATTCGTGTTGTTGCCATTTTGTATATTAATTGAAGACAATAAGTTATTATTGCTGTCACAAATTATGGTAGTAAGATTTGGATTTTGAGATAAATCTAAATCAAGAATAAAGTTATTCGAGACATTCAACTCCGTAAGTTGTGGAAGAAAACTAACATTAAAGTTTTGTAAGTTATTATTGTCTAAAATCAGTCTTTCTATCAACAAGCTTGCAGAAAAATCATAAACAGTAAACTGATTGTTGGACGCAACAACATTTATCAAATTTGGACTTGTACTGAGGTCTAAAAAATTAATCAAATTACCACTCACATCTAAATTTTCTAAGGAAGCCACCAAAAGTTGAGTCACTGTCGTAATTTGGTTGTTAGACACGTTGAGGTCGATTAAACTCGTATTTAAACTTAAGTCCAGATTCGTAATGCTGTTATTGCTGAGGTCAAGATTTTCTAAAGCCGTATTTAATGAAACATCCATAGAACTGATCTGATTTGCAGAGGCGTTCAGATGAATTAAACTTGTATTCGCACTCGTGTCTAAAGCTGAAATAGAATTGCCTCCGACATTCAAATTTTCTAATAGAATAAATTCTGAAAGATCTATTGCTGAAATCGAGTTGTTGCTCAGGTCTAAATCGGTTAGATCGTAAAAGAACTCAAGACCTGCAATATCTGCAATTCCATAATTGCTGGCCCATATAGTTGTTACTCCAAAAGTATCGCCTTGAAGAATTTGCCCATTAATTACGCCATCCGAATCGATATTATTATCAATTAGTGCTTGCTCAAATCCTGAATCAGGGATGGAGATGACTTGAGGCACGCTGCAATCCAAACTAAAGATGACTTGATTGTCTACACTCGTCCAGTTCGCATCGCTATAGGTGACGTCATCCACTTGAATACAGGTGAGTTGTGGATTGTTAATGGCCGCAAAATCTGTAAAGTTGGTATTATTTCCATTTTGAACATTAAGCGACTGTAATCCGTTACTACTGCAAAATAGGCTGTTAAGGTTTGTATTCTGAGACAAATCTAAATTTACAATTTGATTGTTGTTTATTTTGAGTTCTTCCAATGCAACTAAATCAGCTATTGAACTTAAATCGGAAGAGTTTAAGCCATTAAAATTGACTTCTAAAATCTCTAAAGCCGCATTATTACTGGAATATGTAATAGCAAACAGGTTATTATTATTTAGTTGAAGGGTTTTAAGATTTGGGTTGTCCGTAATGTTTAAACTGCCAAGATTATTGTTATTAGCCAGAATAGTAATAAGACTTGAAGAATTAGGCAGTAATAAGCTGGTAAGAGCATTGTTTATTACATTTACACTTACTAGATTGTCAAGACCAAAAAGATCTAAGGTTGAAAGATTATTTACAGATAAAACAAGGTTGGATAACTCGTCATTTTGGCTAAGATCGACACTGGTCAAATTGTTATCAAAGGCATTAAGAACTTGCAAATCTTCAAAGAATTCAATGCCTGTGAGGTCAGAAATATTTTTTGAACTCACATCCAGACTTAACACATTTTCGGCGTCATCCTCGTCCATTAATCCATTAACCACACCATCAGAATCCAGGTTCAAGTCGATGAGTGCTTGTTCAAAATTTGGATCGGGTATATTAAAAAATATAGGCTGACTACAATCTATACTAAAAAACATTTGAGGGTCTATAAATGTCCAATTGGTGTTACTGTAGTTTACATCATCTACATTAATGCATTCTAACTCGGGATTTTGACTGACATTGAAATCATTGCTACTAATTTGTGAATTATTACCGTTTTTGATATCTAACTCCTCAAGCATGTTTATTGGGGCACGTAGTCTGGTAAGGTTTGGGTTTTGAGACAAGTCTAAAATTGTCAGGTTGTTTTGACTAATCTCTAACTCGACTAAATTTGGTAGTCCAGTTGGGTCGAACGCACTTAGATTGTTCGCACTTAAGTTCACTTCTTCAAGAAGTGAGTTAGCAGAAACATCTATACTTGAAATTTGATTAATACTTAAATCCAAATCATCTAAATTAGGCAATGAGGAAAGATCGATTGCCGTAAGATTATTATCATACAACCATAAATTTTCTAATTGCGTATTAGCGTTTAGATCTACGGTAGTTAAGTTGTTTTCATAGGCATATATAGTGATTAAACTGGTAAAATGTTCTATTCCTGTGAGGTCTGTGATGCCATAATTGCCTACAAATAAAAATAACTTTGCAGTAGCATTACCTTTGAACATTAACCCGTTAATAATTCCATCGGTATCAGTTCCATTATCAATTAAGGCTTGCTCAAAATTCGGGTCTGGAATATTGATTAAGTCGTTACAATCGGGTGTGAAAAAACTTTGAGGATCGATGTCCGTCCAGTTTGCATTGCTAAAGGCAATATCATCAACCTGAATACAAGTTAGATTTGGATTATTCAAGGCATTGAAGTTGGTAATACTTGTATTATTAGAATTTTTGATGTCAACACTTTGCAATTGGTTGTCATTACAGACCACAGAGGTTAAACTCAAATTTTGAGTTAAGTCTAATTCCGTTAAGTTGTTATTAGATACATTGAGCGTTTGCAAATTGATAAAGGCGTCAATTCCCGTTAAGTCAGAAATATTTTTGGAGCTCACATCTAAATCTACAGTCGCTAAAGCTTCACTTTCTAAAATTTGACCATTAACAATATTATCCGAATCAATACCAAGATCGATCAACGCTTGTTCGAAATCAGGATCGGGAATTAAAACGGCTTCAGGCACATCGTTAAAGGCACTTACGGCAATTAGGGGTAACTTTCGTTCGCCATTGTAAGAACCAAACTCACCACCAACAATAAGTCGTCCATCGTTATCCAAATGAAGGGCATTGACATCACCAATAAAGTTCGTTTCAATGTCTATGCCTTCAGGTACATTAGCATTATCTGGATTAAATGTATCGTCAAGAGTTCCATCTGCATTTAAGCGAAATACACCTCGGATATCGCGAATTGTACCAGCAGGGAGTTCAACTTCTTCTATATCGCCACCAACTATAATTTTTCCGTCACTTTGAACTGCAATATCAAAACCTTCATTTGGTGTTTCAGGACTATCGAATGGTATGTACGGATTACCACTAAAGTAAAGCTTATAAGTACTGAAGTTTTTTCCGGTACCTAATTCGATAAATCGTCCGGTGATGTAAATATTACTGCTATCGTCAAAGGTGATGTCATTTACTTTAGCATTAGAAAAGACACCAACAACCGTGAAGTCAAAGCTGGGGTCTATACTCCCATCAGCATTTAAACGAACAACAGCATTGGTATTCGATCCCACAAAATTGCTATAGGATAATCCAGCGTATATAAACCCATTTTGATCCATAGCTACGGCATAAACCCTAAAGGAAATGTTAGAGTTAAAACTGGTATCTAAGCTACCATCTGTATTAAGTCGAATTAATCGGTTGACTGAGGAGCCGTTATAACTTAAAAAATTGCCACCAACCAATATTTTTCCATCGGGTTGGATAAACGTACATTCGACTACGCTATTAAACCCACTGCCAGTAATAAAGGTGTTGTCAAGACTTCCATCTGGATTTAATCTGGCAATCCTGTTGACGGAAGTACCGTTATATTCATTAAAATCACCTCCAACGATGACTTTATCATCTTGCTGAACGGCTAAACACATCACTTCGTCCTCAAATCCATTGTCATCATCCGTACCTGTGCTGAAACTGGTATCTAGCGATCCATCGGCATTTATTTTTGCAATATTGTTGCTAAGCTGGTCACTGTATTCGTCGAATTGACCTCCAACATAATAGCCTGAACTATGAGGTTTAATGTCATTGACCCGAATAGTATTGTTCAAAGTAATTGAAGGTCCAAATCGTTGATTAAATGTGAAATCAAGATCGCCAGAAGGTGTTATTTTTAGGATGTTATCTCTTTTGAAATATTGATATTCAGTAAACGCACCAGTTAATAGGAGGCTGCCATCACTAAGTATGTTGGTATTTAAACTCGGGAAGGATGGTTTTCCTACAGAATTATTATAGGTTGTATCTAAAGACCCATCGGGATTAAGTCTGGCTACCTGGGAAATTTGAACACCGTCAAATAGGTTAAATCCGCCGCTGACAACTAGTTTTCCATCTGGTTGTAGGCTTACCGATTCCAGATCTGCAGATGACGCAGATCCAGGCGAAAATTCATTTTGAGCACCAACAGGAACGTTAAAAGAACTGTCGATAGTTCCATCATCATTAAGACGGACGATATTGTTGACAGCAGTTCCGTTATAGTCAGTAAAATCACCGACAACGACAATTTTACCGTCTGGCTGAAGAATCATGTCGTTGACATCGTCATTAAAACCAGTTCCTACAACAAAATTAGGATCATTAGAGCCATCAGTATTCAATCTGGTGATGTAAGCGCTTGAAACCCCATTACTCTCATTAAAATAGCCAGATGCTAAAATTTTACCATCAGGTTGAATAATGGTTTTATACACTTCTGCAGATCCTGGTAAGCCTGTTTCAGTAAGTTCTGCCATAAAACTTGTGTCTATTGTTCCATCTGTGTTAAGCCGTAGGATGTTTTCATTATCATCTATGGTACTTCCAGCACAAAACGTTATGTCGCCAGCTATTATAATTTTGCCATCATTTTGTACAGAAATCGAATATATTTCTCCATTTCCGCAAGTGTAATAAAAAGGTGAACCAGATATAGGAATTCCGGCAGCAAAACTACCATCAAAAGTGCCGTCTGGATTTAGACGCATTAAATGCTCTAAAATGGTGTTTCCATTGTTAGGGTCGTTTATTTTAATTTTACCACCCACTAAAATTTTTCCATCTGCTTGTATAGCTAGGGACTCTACTCCTGCATTTCCAGTAGAGATAATAGAGACTTGATTAAAGCTATCGTCCATAGAGCCATCAGGATTTATTCTCACAAGTCTATTCTTGTTTACACCGTTATAATTTTCAAACCAGCCGCCAAGAATTATTTTGCCATCAGCTTGTTCAACAGCAGCATTTATATTTCGGTTAGCGCCTTTTTTTCCATCATTATCTGGTAAAAAGCTAGTGTCTAAAGTGCCTTGAGTTTGAGCAATTGCGCTCATGATCCCAAGAAAAAGCACTAGCGTATATCGTATATTCTTCATTATTTTCATGGTTTAAAACATTTTTTTGTATTCGCTAGGATTGATGGTTTTGTTGATGCCTTTCTTTATTTCTAGCGTAGTTATGGTCATTTGACCATCAGGAGAGTCCACAGAATACTCTAGTATATGACCGTCAATTAGGTTTTTGTTTGGAATATACCAATTGTTTATTTTTAATTCAGGTGCGACCCAAAATTGAAGTGAATTTTTGTTGTCCGACATGACATATTCTTCACAGGAATAACCTAAAATACTTTTGGTATTTCCTGTTTTGGTCAAATTGGTATAGTCGTAATTTTCCATTTGGTCAGTAGGATTGGTTTGTTGATTGCCCATCATATTGCTTGAAATTTGCATTTTCATTCCAGGTGAATCAACAAAAACAAAAGAGGAATTACCATCCATTACAATGATGGATTCTCCACCCATTTCGCCTTCACTATATTCACTCATATCTGCTTTCATCCCCATGTAATCTGTGTCTGGATTGAGTAGGTAGGACAGTTTGTAAGCCCTGTCTTGGCCAGGTGCAGTCATCTGTACAACAGTCTCGTAGGTAAACACATAACTGCCTTTGGCTTGAGCTGTATTAGTTGATGAATTATAAGTTGGAACAGAAGATGTCGAAGCCGTTGCCCCATCGTTTTTAGTTATCTTTTTATTATCTAAGAATTTTGGGTTTTTGCCTTGTAGATTACCCATCACCGAAGCTGTATAAGTCGATTTCTTAACGTCATCATTGGTGGTTCTTATTCTCTCAACAAATTCGGCTTGCCCCGAAAATTCTATTTCAAAGGATTTGTCTTTATTGATGGTAACTTTGACTAAGCCTGAGTTAAGGTCAATATTTTGATAGTCGTCACTCACACCTTTCGAGTAATTATCTTTTGCTTTTTCAGCAGTTAACAAGGGGTCATAGCCTAATCTAAAACTTGCAGCTTTTGGGATGTTAAAAGTGTATTTTTTTTCAAGTTCAAGATTTTCAGTGGTTTTTAATTCAAGTTTGTAGCCGTCAAAAATATCGACTTCGTGCGAAAGCCAATTCCCGTAAAAATTGTAGCCATCGTTGGTACGTTCAATTTTTAGATTGTCAAGTGTATTGATTTGAACACTGCCATATTTATGGGCATGGTCAAGGTTTACAGACCCAGAATAGGTTTTGTTTTTGGTTTCAGAAGCCTTTGTAGATTCATTTGTTTCTGAATACGAAGGCGTATCGCTATTGCTTTCAAAAAGACCATCGATAGTTCCATCTAAAGTTTTGTCGATTTCTTGTTCAACTTTATTGGTTAGTTTTTGTTCCGTTTGGTCAATCTTTTTATTGACTTTGTCTTTTAATTTTTTTAAAAACTGGGCCTGACTAGTTTGTAACCCAAACAAAATCAGTCCTAAGCTTAGAATTCTCGTAAATTTTTTCATGATAACAGATTTATACGTTTACCTTTGGTAGGTAGAAATCAGAAAAGGTTAACAGTTTGAGCAGAAAAAAATATTTTTAGTAAATTTTGACGAGATTTGTTAACCTCACAGATTTATAAACGACTAAATGAAAAATAAAAGCACAGAGCATCTGTACCAAAGACTTTTGAGCGGCGATGAGTCCGCACTTGTCGAGGTTTATGAGGAGTATAAATCTGAGTTTTTGAATTTTTTTAAAACCTATGATATTAATCTGGAAAGCATTCTAGATATTTATCAGGAAAGTATCATTGTAATCTATCAAAAAATAATTGTCGAAAACTATGAGTTGACATCTAGCAGTTTAAAGACTTACATCTTTGGCATTGGAAAACACAAGGTTTATGATTATTTCAAGAAAAGGAAAAGTGAAACTCATTTATTTGAGGCTTTAATTGCAGATAATAAAGAATATGTAAAGGATGAGGAGCCAAATCTTTATGAACTGACGTTGGCAAAAAATATAAAGTTGATATCAAATAGTTGTCAAGATTTATTAAAACGGTTTTATTATCGTGGATTGTCAATCAAGGAGATTGTAGAACAGACGGATTATAAAGATGAAAACACCGTTAAAAGCTATAAATCTAGATGTCTAAAAAAACTGAAAGAGTTATGTAAGTCATAATATAATGAATGAGGATCAATACATACAGGAATATATTGCGAACAGACTTTCTGAAAAGCAAAGGCAAGACTTTGAGGTACTTATGCAAAAGGATAGTGGTTTAAAACGAAAATTTGATGAACATAAATCATTGCAAAATGCTTTTAAAATTCATGAAGCGGAGCGTCTAAAGGCCATACTCAAAAGCCATGAGATTCAAAACTCACCCAAAAAACGCTACAGCTCCAAACCAGTGATCTACTCTCTTGTGGCCGTATTCTTGATGTTAGTCGGATTGACCATTTATTTTAACCTTTCTCAGCAGAACTTGTATAATCAATTTTACGATTCTTACCCTAATGTATATCAACCCATTGTTAGAGGAGATGACACTTCTGATTTGACTGAAGCGTTTATGCTTTATGAAAATGGAAATTTCAGCAAAGCCAACGAACTATTTTCCTCGCTTTTAAACCAGAACTATGATCCTAATGTGGATTTTTATTATGGATTATCACTTTTGGAACTTGACAATGTGGAAGAAGCTGTCATTAGATTTAAAGAAGTTCAGCAAAATGAAAATTTTCAATTTAAATCGGAACTGTTATGGTTTCAAGCTTTGGGTTATTTAAAAATTGAGGATTATCAAAATGCTTCAAAGGTCTTAATTCAACTTGAAAATTTTGATAATAATTTCAAAAGTAAAAAAAGATCCGAGCTTCAAGACGCTTTAAAATCAAAGCTTTAAGTCAACTTTGGACAATATCTTGACTAAAGTCTAAGGACTTTAGTTTACTTTTTGTAACACAAACTCCAGAGAAACCAACTCCGAATAAATTTCTCCATCAGGGATAGCGAAAAATGAGGTAATATCACTTTCTGTGACCAAAATACTCATCACATTGTTTGTGATAGTAATTGCTATCGTCTGCGTTTCTGTAGTGCCATCAATCGTAGCAGAAACCGTTAGGTTATTCCCACTGATGTTATAAGTTCCTGTGTCCGTTTGAGGTGTGCATATCAAACTAGCAATGGCATTGGGGTCTATTTCGATTTCGGCATAATCTGCGGTGAGTGTGCCATTCGCATCAAAATCCAAACCCCAACCATCAAAACAGGTTGTTTGCAACATCAAATTAGTGTCCGTAGTGCCATCGTTTTCAATGTCTATTGCAGGATCAGAATTTATTTCAATCAGTTGCCATTCGGCTATAACATCTGCATCCGTCAGTGTGGTGACTTGATTATTGTCGTCACTTGTACAACTCGTTATAACCAACATTAGCATTAAAATCGAAAGTGATTGTATGATTGTCTTCATAATTAGATTTTTTCAAAAGTATTTAGAATTTCATGATATCAACAATTTTAAACAAAAAATTATGGCATGTCAAGCTAAATACATTCTGTTTGACAACTAAAATAGAATGCATTTACATAATTTTACAACAAAATATATTATGAATTGCATAATTGCAAGCACATCGACAGTTCATGGAAGTAAATACCTCGAATATTTAATTCCTGAGTTAAAGACCTTATATATAGGCATTGATGAGGTTTTGTTTATTCCTTTTGCGAGGCCATCGGGAATAACATACGAGGAATACACAGAGCTTGCGACCGAGGGTTTGAGTGATTTAGGAATACATGTAAAAGGAATTCATGAGTTTGACAATTCAATTCAGGCGATTAAACAAGCGGAAGCATTTTTTGTTGGTGGCGGAAATACCTTTTTGTTGGTTAAGACTCTTCAGGATTTAAATTTGATGGATGTTCTAAAAGAGCGTGTTGCTGAAGGTACACCTTATTTGGGCACAAGCGCCGGTAGTAATATTTGTGGGTTGAGCATGCAGACAACCAACGATATGCCCATAGTATTGCCAACTAATTTTGACACCATGGGAATTATTCCTTTTAATATAAATGCACATTATCTGGAACCCGACCCAAATTCTACGCATAAAGGCGAGACCAGGCGAACTAGAATAAAAGAGTTTCAAAAATTTAATGATGTCAATGTTTTGGGTCTTAAAGAAGGGAGTTGGTTAGAGTTGAAGGATGATGGTTTACAGCTTAAAGGTTCACTGAATGCCGTTTGGTTTCAGCCAGATGAAGAACCTATAATTCTGAAACCAAATCATGTTTTCTAGCCGTTTGATCCTATGAAATGGTTAAAACTTGTCAGATGGGTAAACTTATGTTTTGTGCTCATGACTCATCTCCTCATGCGTTATTTTCTTTTTCCATTTCTAAACATTGAGACTAAACTTAGTCATCTCGATTTTTATATGTTAAGTATATCAATTATTGGTGTAACAGCTTCTGGCAATATCATCAATGATTTGTATGATGTCAAATCTGATAGCATCAACAATCGAAATAGACCTCTAGCCAAAGGCGAAATTTCACATAAAAAGGCAAAACTACTTTATGGTGTTATCGTTGCAATGTCGATGGCTTTAGGATTTTTGTTCAGTTATGGCATGGGCTTATGGTGGCTTTTAATGGCGGAGGTTCTTAGCATTTTTCTATTGTTTATCTATGCAAGGTATTTAAAGGGTGTCGCTTTGATAGGTAATGTAATCGTCAGTTTGCTGGTAAGTTTGTCCTTTATGCTTCTTTTTTTTGTCGAAATGCCCATTGCTTTAACTAACCTATCCCTGTATTGGATGGTGTTTTATGGTGTTTTTGCATTTTGGACCAATTTGAACAGAGAAATCGTCAAGGATGTAAGCGATATGAAAGGAGATTATGCTCAAGGTTTACAGACTCTTCCACTGCTGATTGGGAAATCAAGAACCAATACGGTTTTATTTTTTTCTACTTCGATTTTGGTAATAATCATGGTCTTGGTTGTGAAGAATTACTTAGCAGTGGACATAACTATGTTGTTGTATTTTATTTTTGCAGTAGGCACGCCTCTGGGATATGCGATTTATCACATTTATCGTTTTGAGAAAAAAACAAATCACAAACGACTTGGCAATGTGTATAAAATGGCGTTATTTTTAGGTGTATTAAGCATGCTTTTGTTATGATAAAAAATTTAGAAAAATACAAAATTGTTTTAGCTTCTGGCTCGCCAAGACGTCAACAATTTTTAAAGGATTTGGATATCCCTTTTAGCATTCGATTGAAATCTATTGACGAAACCTTTTCAAACGACCTTAAAGGTCGAGCGATAGCTGAATATTTAGCTAAAGCTAAAGCTGATGCCTTCCAAGATTTAGTTGAAAATGAAATCCTCATAACAGCCGATACCATTGTATGGCATAACCAAATAGCATTAAATAAACCAAAGAATGCCGATGAAGCCTTCGAAATGATTCATGCGTTACAAGGTGACGTTCATGAGGTAATTAGTGCTTTTTGCATAAAATCGAAGACGAAGCAAGTCGTAAAAAGCCAAACCACAAAAGTGAATTTTGATAATTTAACAGAAGAAGAAATTTGGTATTACATCGACACTTACAAACCCTTTGACAAAGCAGGTGCTTATGGCATTCAGGAATGGATTGGTCAAGTGGGCATAAGCAAAATAGAGGGTTGCTTTTACAATGTGATGGGATTACCGACACAGCTCTTTTACAGCACTTTAAAAACATTTATACAATGAAAAAGATAATTTTTATGATGCTGGCCTTAGTCAGTCTTTCATGCTCTAAAGCTCCTATTGAAAACACTTCTGAAGCTAAAAACGTTAAGAGCTACAAATACCTAGATCTCAATGAAGATTTTAAATCCTATTGGTTTGATGGAACGGCAGAAATTTCGAGTTATCATTTGACCCAAATGCGTTATGGAGAACCACGAAAGGGTAGTGCGGTGCTTATTTTTGTCAAAGAGTCTTTTTTGAAAGACAAACAAGTCAAAGCAGATGTGTCATCAAAATCAACAGTTGATGTTTTGAAGTTGAATTACACGAAAAATTTCAACACAGGTATTTATCCTTACAGCATCATGCAAAGTGTATTTTCGCCATTAACCAAACAACCTCATGCTTTAAAAGTCACAGCTTCCACGCAAGAATGGTGTGGACAAACCTATATGCAGCTTAATAACAGAGGCAATTACAACATTCGTTCACATTCTTATTTTCAAGGGGAAGACGATCAAGAATTAAACCTAGAAAAAGAATGGCTTGAAAATGAATTATGGACAAAACTAAGAATCAATCCTACTGAAATTCCTTTAGGAAATACACTAGTTCTTCCAGATTTCTCGTATTTAAGGCTAAAACATAAAGCGATTAAAAATTACAAAGCCACAATTTCTCAAACTGTTGAAAATGATACGCTTGTGACTCAATTAGCCTATTCTAAAATTGATAGAACATTAAAGATTTATCAGGAAAATAAATCTCCATATCAAATTTTAAAATGGCAAGAAATTGAAGGCAATGGTTCGGCAATCACAGAAGCCATTCTTCATAAAACAATAAAAACTGATTATTGGAACAAGAACTCAAATCGTTTTGAAGTATTGAGAGATAGTTTAGGGCTTTAATACTTACGTTTATGGAAACTTATATAACAAGTCATCTGCCACAGATTATTCTTACAGCAGTTATTTTTTTTAGTTTATTACTTCTGCGTTGGATTTTTAAGAAAGCAGCTTTTAGCATTGCAAAACGACGAGAAGTAAATGTACAAAGAACGCGTTTGGTTGTCAGGTATATCAATACTCTTGTAACCTTTCTCGTTTTATTTGCCATTTTATTAATATGGGGTGTAGAGCCAAGTCAAGTTGGATTATTGTTTTCTTCGGTTTTTGCAGTTATTGGTGTAGGGCTTTTTGCTATTTGGTCGATTCTTAGTAATGTTACCGCTGGAGTCATTTTATATTTTTATTATCCATTTAAAATAGGGGATAAGATCAAAATATTAGATAAGGATTTTCCAATAGAAAAAGCGACAATAGAAGACATAAAGGCCTTTCAATTACACCTAAGAACCGAAAATGGCGAACTTGTCACATACCCTAATAATCTGTTGTTGCAAAAGTCTATTTCCAAGATCGAGGAGTAAATACCCAATCCCCAATCCCCCTAGCCCCCGAAAAGGGAACACAATTATTTGATAACTAGAAAATTAAACTCCCCCTTCGGGGGTTAGGGGGATTTATACGCATAAATCGCAAAACTCGCCAACCAATGTCCGCCTTCGTAACCATCACCAACCAAATTTGGATACGCGGATTGGTAATGCTCAGTTGCTGCTATTTTCAAGAATTGATAGTCTTTATTCTGGGACAGTTTAAACAAATTCCAAGCTCTGCTAAAGTTTAAGCCATCCAAATGAACCAATTTACCATCTGACCGGTCGCTTACAACCGCTGGTTTTAATTTGAAGGTTTTGTCTTTAAGCTGAGGTAAAAAAGAAGCCATCCATGTTTTGAATTTTTGAGCTTCTAAGACTTTTTGCATCAGCACCGCTTCCTCTAGACACGGCGATAAAAAGTCAAAACCACTAGGTTCCCATTCCAAAGGACAGTTTTGGTCCTTGCTATAAAAACGCTGAGCGGTTTCTGTGATTTTATTCAGTAAGGCTTCATTGCCAACACTGCTAGCATATTCGTGCATAAGGTTTAATGCAAAGGCTGTATTGGTATGCTCGCCAACGCGAATAGGGTAAACTAGTTTAGGTATAAACGCATTAAATTTTTCTTCCAAAACAGCTGTAAGTGGAATAAGATTAGTGTATAATTCTTTACCTAATGGATCGTTCCATTCATATAAAGTTTGGCTTAATTTAAAGGTCCAAGCCCACCCATACATGCGTTCGAATCCAGAATTGATATCGCTTTCAAAATACTCAACTTCCTTTTTAATATTTGCTTTGGATAAGTGATTGGCTAAAATCCATTTTATAGATGAAGCCTGTTTGATGCCAGGTTGAAGTTTGAGTAACTCGACCAGAGACCAATGCCCATGAACCGCAGAATGCCAATCGAAACAGCCATAAAATGCGGGATGCAGTTCTTTTGGTGACTGCAAATCTGTCGAATCAGCAATCACTTGATTGAGTTTATTGGGGTATTCTTGTGTGGCACAGGTAAATGGCAGTTGAACTAGTCGTTCTGCTTCTAAGAGCGAAATTTCATTTAAGCTGATATCTTCACCTATAGTTTGCTGATTTTGGCAAGACAACAGTGTTAAAAAAATAAGTATAACGGCAATTTTTTTCATTTAAAAACTTTTAGATAGTGACTCCAATGAATAGCTAAATTCATTTAATGCATCGAAGCAATTTAGCCAAAAATCTTCAGTATAAAATGAAAATGTTTGAAAACTTATTCTGGAAATTTAGATACGCCTGTTCGCATTGTGCGTGTAGACAGTGTATTCAAAAAAGCGATGACATCTTCAATTTCTGTTTTAGAAAGTTCTAACCTTTTAAGTAAAGGAGACGTCGTTGGAATGAGTGAATCTCTAGGTGTGCCGAGGTATGTTTTTTGAATCGGCGCTGGATTTCCCAAATTGTAATACTGCACCACATCTAACAAGGAAGGAAAATGTCCGTGATGCATCCATGGACCAGTTTTTCCAACTTCTCTTAAGGTTGGAGTCTTAAATTTGCCTATATCTTCAAGGTCTTTTGAGAAATTATATCTTCCCAAATCTTCGTTTTTTGATCCAAAAAGTGTCTGTCCGTCATTATGAAATTTGTTGTCACTAAAATAGGCCGTGTTATGACAATTGATGCATCGGGCTTTCGTACGGAACAAATGTAAACCATTTACTTCTTGATCGGTAAACAACTCTTTATTACCACTGATAAAGCGGTCAAACTTGCTTTTTCCTGTTACTAAACTTCTTTCAAATGTTGCAATCGCTTTGGTGATTCTGTCTAAAGAAATGGCTTCATCTCCAAAGGCCTTTTCAAACAAAGGTTTGTAGCCTTCAATTTGTGATATGTTATCTACACTTACTTCATGGCTAGTGTTCATTTCTACAGGGTCGGCAATGGGCAGCGTGGCTTGATGTTCCAAGCTTGGCGATCTTCCATCCCAAAAGAGGGTTTTTGCAAAGGCCACATTTTTGATGGTCATGGCATTTCTTTTGTTGGTTTGTCTTTTGTCACCAAAGGAACGGGTTACATTATCCGTCCATGCCAATTCTGGGTTGTGACAACTGGCACAAGCGATTTGACCCGTTGCAGACAATCTGCTGTCAAAGAATAATAACTTGCCCAATTCTTTTTTTTCTCTGGAGTAAGGGTTGTCCTTAGGATATTCAACTTGTCCTAAAAGACCAATGTCTTCAAATTCAGTTTTATCTATTTGTTCATCCAAATGAGGCGTAGGCCATTTGGACGCATCTGGCTGGCTGTACAATTCTCTAAGTTCGTAAACAGAATAGGTCTTGTCCTTTTGTCTGAGACCTAAGCTGATTATCAGAACAATAGCAACTATAAATATGATTGAAATACTTCTTTTCATAGGTTTGTAGGTAAAAAACAAGGTTCGTTCAAAGGGGCTGGCTCAACGAAATTTGACGTGTTGTAAATATAATAAAAAGCAGTTCGCGAACCACCAAAAAGTGTTGAATTTGTCGCTTGTAATTCCAATTGAATTTCAAAAATACCAGGTGAAATTTCGGCATAAGTACCACTTCCCGAAATGGAAATTGTGTAAGAGTTGCCATTTGTGCCTGCGATGATTAAATCTTGTGCAACTACCTGCAAAAACCCATTTGTTGTACTATTTCCATTTTCTGGAAAAAAGTCAATTGCTTCGATAATATTAAACCCGGGAGAGTTGTCTGCATTTGTGGATTCGTTGCTAAACCACCGCTTAAGGTTAAAGGAATTGGTCGTATTTCCTTGATTTGGGGAGTTGAAACCTATACGGAATGCATGATGATAAATGTCGTCACTTGGGTCATTTGGTGTGTCCATGCCGCTATAAAGCACGGCGTTAGGATGGGATGCGTCTACAACAACAGGATACGTAAAGGCGTTGAAAGCTTGCCAGCTGCAAACGCCATCTTCATTAAAATCCATCCAATTTTCACCAAAAGTCCTGTAAAATGGATTGTTTAAATCATAGAAATTAGATGCCGTGTTCACGCTGTTGTCTCGGTCCACAATAATGGGTTTTCTAATGGTGATTTGGGTGATGCCTGTTTTGGAATAGCCTTGGATATCAGTGAGTTCAAATTTAGTTTCAAACAAAAACGACTGGTCCAAATCTTCTGTGATTGTAAATTTATAGGTCGCTCTTCTTTCAGCTTGATTGATGGAATGCAAACTTAAATCGTAATTGATATTTTGGGCATTTGGATTATTATCAATTTCCGTCAATAAGGCTGTATCAAGAATATCTTCTTCAAAAAAACCATTTGGAAAATTAATTTCGATAAAAATTTCTTCATTAGCATTTCCTACAACTTCTTCAAGACTCTTTTCCAGCGTATAATTAAAGCTAACGTCACTTAGGTTTATGGTCATCGTTTTGTAAGTGCGTTGTTCATTTGGCATTCCGATATTTACATCAGGGTCGTTACTGCCAATAAGTTCCAATGTTATACTTGGCGAATCTAAACCGTTCCAACTCGTGCTAAAATCGATAAAAATGGTATCCGTAAGTTGATTGTTTGAAAAGCTTAAAGTACTCTCAGGTGTAATTGTTACCCCTTGCAAATTATCAGAAATTTGCGCTTCAAAATTGACGGTTACATTGCTTTCAAGCTGTTCTTTGGTCAGCGCGACAGGGAGTTTTAATTGTCCCAATCTGTTTTTTGTGTAACTTTCAACAGGCACCAATCCGCTATTGATTTGTGGGTATTCGAGGACGTTATTATCATTATCCACAAGAACAAAAAAACGAACAAACTCTCCATCGGCAGACGAAAATGATCTGTCATAGTCGTTGTCACAAGCCAGAAAGACTGTCATGAGCAATATGAAATACCACCTAATAGCCTTCATTTTGTTGCATATTTTCATTTTGTAACACATTGTCTTCGGGAATTGGTAAAATAAAGAAATTTGATGGATAACTCAAGTTACATAAGGTCGAAATGCATCCTAAATTTCTTGTAACATCTCTTTTAAAACGAGCAAGATCATACAATAAGTGTCCTTCCAGTGCGAGTTCACGCCTTCGCTCTACAAACAATTCTTCAAAAATATTTTCTGTTGAAGTCAAAGCTGATAGATTTGAACGTTCTCTGATGAGGTTGATGTCGCTAAGCGCTTCGCTATCAGCGCCGAGATGTGCATTTGCTTCGGCTCGTATCAGATGCATTTCGGACAGACGAATGCTTAATGTACCAGCATCATCTTGAAATTTTTTAGTAAAAAAATAATCGACATTTGTTTCCACTCCATTGATCAAGGTCGGAATATTTTGTTGAAGAAACATGTTTTTTCTCAGGTCGTTGTCTGGATATAAGTTTATCAAGTCTTCACTCACGACATATCTGCCATAATTTGAGGAGGAACTGTATTGAAAAAAAGTAGCTACTGTCGAGGAGACATCGCCTTCTGAAGTTCGAGGTGCAGAAAACTCAAGCAAGACTTCGCTAATTGCTTGTTCTGGTTTTTCCCATTCCTGGATGTAAATATCAGACGACATCAGGTTTACTCCAGAATTTTGAATAACCAGGTTGGAAAGTTCCAATGCTTTTTGCCAATCCTCCATTTGTAAAGCAATTCTGGCATAAAGCGCTCTAGTATTTATGTCGTTGAAATAAGAGTAGTCAGGACCAGATAGAAGCTGCATATCATTGAATAAACCTAAAGCCTTATCCAAATCTTCTTGAATCAAATTGTAAGTTTCGACCATAGAAACTCTGGATGGAAAATCCACACCAGCAGTGAGCACTCTTGTGTTGTAAACCACGCCTAAGTGTGAGCCATCTTGAGAAAAACCAAAGTGTTGGGCAAAGAGTAAACTGACCTGATAGTGCGACAAAGCTCTTATGGTTAATAATTCAGCTTCAAGTTTTTGAAGTTCTTCTGTCGAAAAAAAGGAAAAATCATTCAGCCGTTCTAAAATAATGTTCACTTGATTTATGGTGGAATACCAATCGTCATAATAGCCTTCAAAATTTAATTCTTGTGGTGTTGCGTTAAAGTTATAAACAAATTCGATTTCTCCAGGAACAATAACATCTGCATCTGCGACAAGTCTTGGCGAAAAAGAAATGTTCCCACCCAAGGCATCGGCGTACACGGCATATTTTGATGAAAAAATAGCTTCCACATCTCTGTAGATGCCATTGTAAGCCTGTAAAACGCCTTCTTTTGTGGACATCTGTTCGTCTATAGAAACTTGTTGTTCAGGTTGTTGCTCTAGAAAATCCTCACAACCCACCATAAACAAAAGGCAAACACATGCTAAAACTATTTTACTTTTATTTATCATACTAAAAAGTTGTATTTATACCTATCGTAAAGGTTCTCATTTCTGGATAAACACTTCTAAACTCTGCCACACCATTCCCAAAATCGTCTTCAGGGTTAAAGAACCAATACATCAGGTTAGACCCATTGACAAAAACACTTAAAGATTTGAGTGGAATTTTGGTGTCTTTTAAAGGTACATTGTAACTCAAATTTACGGTTCTTAGTCGGATATGAGACTCGTCGAAAATATATTTCGTCGAATTGGAAATTATAGGATTTCTATTGGTAATAATCGGATATTGAGCAATGTCACCTTCCTGTTGCCAAGCTTGACTCCACACATTTGCATTTATATTTCTATTGACTAGAACGCGATAGTTATCTAAAATTTCTCGTCCAACCAAAAAATCTTGTCCTACAGCATAAGATAAAATTACGCTTAAATTAAAATTTTTATAGCGCCAAGCATTTCTCATACCGCCGTAAACTTCAGGTTGGCTGTCACCAATTGGCACCCAATCCGATTGATCAAAATTTTCTCTCACATAACTTCCATCAAAAATTTCTCCATCGACATTGTACAGTTCTCTTCCCGTTGCTGGATCTATACCAATAAAGTTAAACCCCCAAATGGTAGACTGTGCAAAGCCAACTTGTCGAGATCGCGCATTTTCAGCTGAAGAAAACTGTGAGCCCAAACCTTCTAAAGCAGTGATTTCGTTTCTTAATGTAGAAATATTAAAATTGGTTTTCCATGAAAAATCTGGTTTGTCAAACCATTTGGCTTCCAATTCGACTTCAATACCTTGATTAAACATGGATGCTCCATTAATTTGAACTTGATTAAGCCCAACTTCAGAAATTACAGGTCTGGATGTTATGAGTTCATCTCTGATATCTCTAAAGAAGTCTGCTGTAAATCGAAATCTGCTTAAAAAATTTATATCCAAACCAACGTTGAACTTTGTGTTGCTTTCCCAGCCCAGGTTCGGATTTGGCAAGGAAGTAAGATTGGCATAATCGTTATTGTTATAACCATCCTGACCGACATCGTCCACTGTATAAAGTCCGAGTGCTCTGTAAGACCCTATTCTGGAATTTCCAGTAGTCCCATAACTCATTCTTAGTTTTAGAAGGTCTATAACGTTGGAGTTGAAAAACTCTTCTGAAGAAATGTTCCAACTGGCGCCAACACCAGCATTTAAGGCGGTGTCTCTATCATCGCCAAAAGCTGAACTTTGATCAATTCTCCCATTTATAAGGAGAAAATACTTTTCATTAAAGTTGTAATTTATTTGAGAAAAAAACGAACGTCCTGCATTTTCGAGCCTGTCATTTTGGAAATCCTGTTCGTTAGCCAATGCGATTGGTTGAGGTGCTTCAAAATTTTCAAAATCATCTCCTCTTGCCAGCGAAAATTCTATGGCTTCACTTCTGGTTTCAACACCTACAAGGGCATCGAGGCTATTTTTTTTAAAGGATTTTTTATAAAACAAACTGCCACTCCAATTCCAACGGGTGGTGTTACGTTCTCTCAATATCCTTCGCCCTAAATCACCATCGTTAAATTGCCCACTTCCGTTTGCTCCAGAAAAGAACCGGTCTTCATTTTTTTCAGAAAAATCCATTCCAAATAAGGTTCTGAACTCAAGATTAGGGTTGATGAAATAGGTAAGGTTAGCACTGCTTAAAAGTGCAAAAGTTTTGGATTCTCTTTTGTTTTGGTTGGCGACAGCCAAAGGATTTCCAAAACTAGGAAAAGGAGTGTAGTTTCCTTCGTCGTCAAAAACTGGGATTGTAGGATCTACCGCAAAGTTAAATAGGGTGTTAGGGTCGTTTTTTTCTGTTAAAGAAGGCGATACATTTAAGGAAACGCTTAGCTTTTTGGAATTGTAGCCTAAAGCAACTGCAGAATTAAAATTGGTGAATGTGTTATTAACTTGCGATTCGTTGTTGATTTGGTACGATGTACTCACACGATAATTAAAATTATCAAAACCTCCCGACGCACTCAAATTATACCTGTAAAACGAACCTGTTTCATTAAGTAAATCAAACCAGTCTGTATCCACACCATTCCATTCTTGAATGCTTCCAAAATCACCATTGTTAAAATGGTAAGTGTTTAAAATAGACCTGTACTGTTCGCCATTTAAGAACTGAAATTGATTCATCGGATTTTGAAATCCCCCTTGAAATTGAGCGGTAAATTTGGGTTTTCCTTTTTTTCCTTTTTTGGTACTGATTAATATGACACCATTGGCCGCATCTGCGCCGTATATGCCCACAGCCGCCGCATCTTTTAAAACTTCAAAGCTTTCGATGTCTTGAATTCCAACTCTGGCAAGCGGGTTTAAAATATTTTCGGATAGGTTTCCTGTACCAACATCAAAAAAGTTGTTACCATCGACACCAATTTCTTCAGACAAAATGATACCATCGACGATGATAAGAGGTTGCGTAGAAGTACCCACTACATTCTGGCCTAATGGCGATAGACTCCCTTGACCACGAATATTTATAGAGACTTCTTCGCCTATTCTAGGATTGGTTTCAATATACAATCCGGCAACTTGACCTTCTAAAAGTTCGTCAAAACTTGTTGCTACTTGTTCTGTGACAATATCCTTGGCCCTGATTGAAGAAATGCTTCCAACCAATTGTTCTTTTCGCTTTTTTGTGCCATACGAAGAAGTCAAAATTACCTCTTCCAAAGTATTGACATCCTCCTCAAGGTAGATTGTAAAGTTTCGTTGAGTGCCGATTCTAACCTCTTGAGTGATAAAACCAAGGTAAGAAATTCGCAATACTTTTTCTTCTATGTTTTCGGGGTCAACCCTTAAAGAAAATTCCCCTTCAAAATTGGTGATGGTCCCTCTTGTCTTGCCTTTGATTGAAACCGTCGCACCGTTTAGCGGTAAATTGTTCTGTTTGTCAAAGACAGTTCCTTTAATTTCAACAATACTCTGTCCGAATGAAAACACAGACATTCCGAATAAAAGTACTACTGAAAACAGGAGGTTCAACTTCATATTTTAAAGATAAACGTAAAGCCGTCAAAAAACATTAGCTTGTCAAGCTGAACTTGATTCAGCTTCTACATGTTCCTCGTTGGTTAAGGAGAAAGATTCTGAAATAAATTCTGAAGGACACACTTCATTTTTTGACAGCTACAGATTTTTATAATTAAATCCAATTCTAACTACCTCACAATTATTTTTTGTGTTTTAGCCAACTTAGTATTTGTATAAAGCTTTAAAAAGTATATTCCACTATCTAAATTATGCCGAATTTGGTTTTGCTCAATCGTTCCATTCTTGACCAACTTCCCGGTTACATCAATGATCTGATAATCGATTTCAGCATTGATATTATGGGTGATGTTAATGACATCCACACTGGGGTTAGGATAGATTTTAACATCAAAATTGGAGCTAAGTGAGGTAATGCTTAAGGTTGCTGGATCAAAACTAAACAATTCGTTACCAGTGCCTAGAACTTCGTCTTCACCTTCAAAATACAAAATGTTGTTCAATAGAACGATGTCGTCTACATCCTTAACGGTATTGTCTAATTGTTCCACGACAGTTCCATCTGTTCTAAATAAGTGACCGCTAGTGTCGTTTGCATCTTCACCTCTGTAATACAACCAGCCATTGTAAGGCAAGTAGTCTTGAGGATCATGGTTAGAATTATCTGTTCCTGCAATGTTACTTAAGTTAGTGACTGTATCTGCATTTGGGTCGTATTTCCATAGCTGATCTCCATTGCCATCATCTCCTTCAAAATATAGGTTACCATTCCAAGCGTAGAAATTTGTGACATTGGAGACGGAGGCATTTGTTGCCGCAGACACCAAAACAGTACCGGCATTTGTTCCATCAGTTACCCAAAGGTCGTTATCTGCTTCAAAGTAAACCTCAGAACCCAATAGCGTAAGGTTGCTTATGCTGGAAGAACTTGTGCCTGGAGCAATGTCTTTGATTAAGGTAAAGGCACCTGTCGCGGGGTCGAATTCGTACAATTCGTTATCGACAGTTGCATCGTCAGGCTCATAGCTGGCATACATGAGTAATTTGCCATTAAGAGCGACCATAGGCGATAATATGTTTTCGTCATTTGCAGTCGTATTTGCATTGGAGGCAGTTGTTCCATCCCATTGGATTAAGTCGTTGGTATCTCCTGTAGACGCAATTCCTGTCATATACATGATACCATTTAATTCAATTGGTCTTTGGACGGCTTCGCTTACGCCTGGAAACAAATCAATTTTTACAGTGCCAGCATCGGTTCCATCCGTTGTCCATAGGTCTGCTGTTGTTCCATCGTTAGCTGAAAAATACAGATTGCCGTTGTATTCAAAAAAGGCAAAAGGATTACTGCTGCTAGATCCGGTACGGATATCTTTTACGAGAGAAGTGCCACCTGGCGTACCATCTGAAATCCATAGTTCGGCACCTAAATCGGCGCCACCCGTATTCACGCCGCTTGAATCGTCGGCAGAAAAGTAGATGTTACCATTGTAAACAACCAAATTACTTGGATTGGAATTTGCCGATCCGCTATTAATGTCAATGACTTGATTTACCTGTGCATTGGCGAAAATAAATGCCATTAAAAACAGGCTTAAAGTGTAGATTTTTTTCATGTGTCTGTTATTTGTAATTAGTCTAAATAAAAAACAAAAGTAGGGAACAAATTGATATTACTTCAGTTTAAGAGTTCTTAAAAAAATTAAAAAATCAATATTACAAAAAAAATTAATACCACATCACCCCAACCACCCATCACGGTCTAAACTTCTGTATTGAATGGCTTCGCTGATATGTTCGCCAGTAATGGCTTTAGCTCCAGCTAAATCGGCAATGGTTCGAGAGACTTTTAATATTCTGTCGTAAGCTCTAGCGGATAAGTTCAATTTTTCCATAGCGGTTTTGAGCAATTGCTTGGAGGCATCGTCTAAGGCGCAAAATGCCCTGATTTGTTTGACATCCATTTGAGCATTGTAGTGAATATAATCGATGCCTTCAAATCGTTTAGATTGAATGTCTCTCGCTTTGGTCACGCGTTCTCGGATAGACGCACTGCTTTCGCCACGTCTGTCGTCGCTTAGTTTTTCAAAAGGAACGGGTGTCACTTCGATGTGTATATCGATGCGGTCGAGTAGGGGACCACTTATTTTGCTCAAGTAGCGTTGCATTTCTGCTGGAGACGAAGTCACGGGCGCATCAGGATCGTTAAAATACCCGCCTGGACTTGGATTCATACTCGCCACCAACATAAAACTCGATGGGTAGGTGACTGTAAATTTTGCTCTGGAAATCGTGACTTCCCGATCTTCAAGCGGTTGGCGCATCACCTCGAGTACACTGCGTTTAAATTCTGGTAATTCGTCTAAAAATAAAACGCCGTTATGGGACAGAGAGATTTCACCAGGCTGAGGATAAGCACCGCCACCAACTAAGGCGACGTCTGATATGGTGTGATGCGGACTGCGAAATGGACGATTTGCCATGAGGCCTGTGTGGTCTTTTACGCGACCTACCACCGAATGAATTTTTGTGGTTTCCAAGGCTTCGTGCAAGGTCATTGGTGGGAGAATACTTGGCAACCGTTTGGCCAACATGGTTTTTCCACTTCCTGGTGGGCCAATCATGATGATGTTGTGACCGCCAGCAGCAGCGATTTCCATGCAACGCTTGATGGATTCTTGACCTTTGACATCTGCAAAGTCGAATTTTGGATGTTCCAAATTTTTGTAAAACTCCTCTCGGGTGTTTAATATCGTCGGTTCGAGTGCTTTTTCTTTATCAAAAAAGTCAATGACTTCTGTGATATTTTCCACGCCATAAACATCGAGATTGCTTACTATTGCGGCTTCTTTTGCATTTTGCTTTGGGAGTATAAATCCTTTAAATCCTTCCTCTCTCGCTTTGATCGCAATAGGCAAGGCACCTTTGATAGGTTGTAAACCGCCATCCAAAGACAACTCGCCCATGATGATGTATTGGTCGATATGTTTAGCTTGAATTTGAGAAGAGGCCGACAAAATCCCAAGTGCCAAGGTCATGTCGTAGGCAGAGCCTTCTTTGCGAAGGTCGGCTGGTGCCATATTGATAGTTATTTTCTTACCTGGCAGTTTATAGCCATTATTTTTTAAGGCCGCCTGAATGCGGTAACTGCTTTCTTTGATGGCATTGTCTGGTAAGCCAACGAGGTGGTAACCGATTCCAGAATCGACATTGACTTCTACTGTTATTGTTGTGGCTTCAACACCGAAAACGGCACTGCCAAAAACTTTTACGAGCATAGAGATTAGTTTGTTTTAAAAATAGAAGTTTAAGATCAAAATCACTATTTAATTCCACTCTTTATTTCAAATCTTTATGATTTTATTTAAATTTAAACAAAATTCTTTACTCATGGCCGGCTCTTTCATCGATTTACATTGTCATCCGTCATTAAAACCATACGGAAATAGCTTTAAACTAAACAGCACTAAAACCCAAAATAGTCCAGATCCTTTTTGTGAATACAGCATTTGGTTTCAGCAAAAGCCAAAATTATTTAGAAAGGTATTAAACGTGTTTTTACAGCTGACCAAATGGCGACAATCAGATTTTTCGAGTGCGCTAAACGCTGATGCTAAGGTCATTGTCGTTTCTTTATATCCTTTAGAAAAAGGCATGGTCGTGCATCATGATGCAGATGATGTGAAATTTACCGGGCGGTTGATGCGTAATTTGGCAACAGGAATCAGTATGCGTCGCGTGAGGCATTTGCAACGCATGAAGGATTATTTTGAGGATTTGGAAAATGAGTATAAATATTTTAAACAGCTGAATGATACAACCACATCTCTAAAAGGTGATGATCGAAAATTTGTACTTATAAAATCCGCGGCAGAAATTGACTATTCTGCGAAAGATGTGATCTATGTTTTACTTTCGATTGAAGGCGCTCATGTGTTTAATTGTGGATTACAATTGGAAGGACAACCCGAACCTGATGAGGGTGAAGTCTTGAGAAATGTGGACAAAGTGAAACATTGGGATTTCAGACCATTTTTTATTGGACTCGCCCATCATTTCGATAATCAGCTTTGTGGCTTTTCTAAAAGCTTTTCAGGAATGGTCGCCAATTTGATCAAACAGTTTCCAAATCCAGACCAGGGCTTAACAGGTTTAGGAATTAAGGTGATAGACAAGTTGCTCGACAACACACAAGGAAAGCGTATCCTTATCGATTTGAAACATATGAATCCAAAATCGAGGTATGAGTATTACAAGCATTTAAAAGAAACTTATCCAGGCGAAAATATTCCAATCCTTGTTAGTCATGGTGCTTTAAATGGCATGTTGGAACCATTTACACATAACTATGTCATCGAAGAAGGTTTTAATGCCAAGGATATCAATTTTTACTTTGATGAAATACTTAAGATCGAAGTGAGTAAAGGAATTTTTGGTATTCAGTTAGACGAAAGGCGCATCTATGATGTGGAAACGCACAAGGATATTTATAAAAATGCTAAGAAACACATGACCAAGTTTGGCCGTCCTTTGCTCAGAAAAAACACCTATTTTATTTGGAGACAAATACAACATATCGCCACCTATCTCGATAATTTAGGCAAAAATGCTTGGGATATTCAAGCTGTTGGAAGTGATTATGATGGCATCATTAACCCGTTAGACGGTTTGTGGACGGTGACCGAACTAAAGGATATCGATAAATATTTGATCCATCATGCCAGAGATTTTCTGAAATCAAATCGAGGTCAACACTTACAGCCTAAAAATCAACTTTCAGCTGAAACAATTGTAGAAAAATTTATGACGGGGAATGCCAAAGCCTTTATCGAACGAAATTTTTAGTCTTTAATTTTTTATTAGTTTTTTAGTTTCAACTGAGGTTTCAGATGAAACCTTGACGAAATAAACCCCAGGTTGCAGCGCAGACAAATCAAGTTTTATGGTGTTTTTTGCAGATTCTTTGGCAAAATATTTTTTTCCAAGGATATCAAACACTTCAATGTTATCGATTATGGAATTTGAATGTATGTTTAAAATTCCGTTTGTTGGGTTTGGATAAAATGAAATTGTAGGCGTATTTACACCCATAATGCTTAAGTTATCCACATATTCCGTTGTGGCTGTATTGGTGATGATAGGTGGATTAAAGTCAAAGTAAATGTCTGCTACGCCGCTGATATTGTCTCCTACGACTATATTATCTATGGGTTTTATTTTAAACGCAATGAATCCATGAGAATTTGGTTCATCAGAAGTGCTGTCTGGTAAATTAATATTGTCAAATATAAACTGAACATGGCTACCATCAGTAATTTCTACACGCCCATTATGACTTAAGCTTAAGAGCTGCATGCTAGCCCAGTCTAATTTGGAGTCTAATACATGTTCCACACGAACATTTATGGCACTTGCTGTTCCTGTATTTTGAAATCTAATTAAGAAATGAAGGTATTTATCGGCATCGTTTATATGTATTTGATCACCTTCTAAAATCTGAATGTCATTTGGGTCATAAGAGCCAATAACAATTTGGTTTAAGTTGAAGGTATTATCCTCTTGTGTTTCATCTCCTGCCACTGGTGTAATCGTCGCCGATGACACTAAAACATCATCGATATTGGTAGTCGGTGGCGGAAATACATTAAACGCCAGGTCTATGCTTCGGCTTTCAAATGGGTTAAGATTGTTGTAATTAAAGGTGAGTGTATTCGAAGTTTGAGATGCGATAGTTTCGCTCGCGTTTAAAAATTGAATTTTACTGTTGTCATATTGGAATGTCACATCTCCGTTTAATACTGTAGTGCCATTATTTTTGAAAACCAGCTGGTAACTCGTGTCAAATCCTGGTCTTGGATCATTGATGTTAGGATATATCACAACTTCCACATCGTTTATATTTTGTGAAGCTTCAATACAAAAATCAGAATTGAGTGTTGTAGTCGTAAAATTGCTAAAATCGTCCATATGGTTTAACGGATTACTTGAATAAAAAGCAGGTAAATTGGAGGTGATTTCGGTTGTAAATACATCTTGATTTGTAAGAAAAGTATAACTGCCATCACTTTGAGTAAAGGTCGCAAAACTCGTTGAGGAATTGGAAGTGGTTATCAAGAGGTTTGCAATTCCAGCATCTTGGTCGTTACAGCCGTCTGCATTGGCATCCAATTTTACAACGCCATTGAGTTGGTTGGAGAAAAACCCTAAGTTTTCGTAAAGTGCAATCTGATCGTCATCATAAGACGATGTGATTAAATCAGGCTTTCCATCAAAATTAAAATCGGCTGAAGTGATGTGATTTACACGTTCTGTGTTGATCGTTATTTCAATCGGATTACCAAAATTTCCAGAGTCATCGTTTTCGAACCACATCAGTTTTGATCCAGATTCTGAATTAGTAACTAAATCCATATCGCCATCGTTGTCCACATCAACTGCGTAAACTGCAGACGGTTTGTCTGGTACTGCAGAAGCGATGGTTTTTGGGCCGAAATTTCCTTGCCCATCAGTGTTAAGAAAATAGCCTATTTCACCTTGAAACTTATTGGCAAAAATTAAGTCTTTAAACGAATCTCCATTTATATCTGCCAAGTAAATCGAACTTGGATAATTCATTTGAGGCGTAATGACATTTTTTAGAGACAGGTCTCCAGAACCATCATTTTCATGCCATATAATTTCATTGTTGTTATAAGATACAAGAACATCGATGTCATTATCGTTATCGACATCGCCAACCTGTAAGCTCAGCGGATATGAAAATCCACTTTGTGAAAATGTAATTGAAGATGCAAAAGTTCCATCTCCATTATTCTTGTAAAGTTTTAATACGCTATCATTTTCTGCACTTATAATATCTATATCGCCATCGCCATCTATATCAGCGTGTTGAATTCTGACCAACATATTTGCAACATTATCAACTTCATGATCCTGAATAAAAATTCCACTACCATCATTTTCTAGCCATCTTATTTTATACTCATCTGGATTACTATCAAAGTATGAGAAAAACAAAATGTCATTAAAGGAATCTCCATTTACATCAACGATAAAAGCTTCTCTTGGCGCTGGAATAGAATTGGAAATTAATATTTGATCAGAGTCAAAATCGCCATTCCCACTTGTGTTTTCATACCAGGCCAACTTTCTATCTGCGTGAGATGAGGAAACGATGTCTAAATCGCCGTCGCCGTCTAGATCTCCGGCATCGACATGATTTATAAAATATGCATAGGACGAGATAGGGTTCTCCATTCCATAATTACCTAAGCCATCTGCGTTTTGAAACCAAGAGATTTGACAGTCTTCTCTGGATGTGGTCAAGATATCAAGGTGGTTATCGCCATCTAAGTCTTCAACAAAAATGCTGTTTATATTTACAAAATCGTCCGCTATGATAACCTCATTGCCAAAGGTTACATTTCCTTGGTTGGTATAAGTAGATAGCGTATTTTTATTCGATTCGTTGAATACAATGTCTAATAAATTGTCGCCATTAATATCTGCCAAACGCAAAGATTTACTGTCTTGACTGCTTGTAGACTGTAGGCTTGGAAGAGGAACAATTGTTTGTGCATTGGCAAAAGTGCCGAACCCGTCGGTATTTTCGTACCATCTTATTTTTCTATCATTTCCGCCATTTTCAAAAATTCTAATAACGTCATTATCTCCGTCGTTATCCAAGTCGGCAGCAGTTACAAAATCGCCCTGAGCAAAAGTCCCCATGGTTTCTAGAAAAGCTAGACTACCATCGGGTTGTAAATTATAAGCCCTTAAATCGTAACCAATATCTACGATGTAGTCTTGTAAATTGTCTCCATTGACATCAACGGTTGTAAATCCCTGATAATTTGAAGATGATGTATTTGGACTACCCAATAAAGTAATGACGTTAAAGCTTAAATTATCATTTTCAATCCAGCCTAAAAATCCTCGATAGCCAAAAGAAATATCAAGATCGCCGTCGCCATCCACATCGATGATTTGGTAGCCAATAGGACTTGTGTTGTCATTAACAACGAGTACTTGAGGAGCACCAAAGCTTCCTGCTCCATCTGTATTTTCAACCCAAACGAGTTGCTCGCCGTTGCTAGAATTTACATAAAAGAATACATCGTTATCATTGTCTCCATCAATATCACCAACCTTTACATCAAATACACCAAAATCATCTAAGTAAATGGTATTTGCCTTACTGAAATGTTCAGCATTGTCTAAATTTTCAAACCAAGCCACTTCATTCCAGCCTGTGGTAATCACATCATTTAACCCGTCGCCATTGATGTCAGCAGAAACCACAGCATTTGGATTGACAACTCCAAAAGAATTGTCTATGACTATTTGTTGTTGAAAAGCTACCTGAGACAGTCCAAATTGAACACATATGATTGAGGTCAAGCCGCATAAAAAGAAGTTTTTCATCTCATTGAATTTTAATGGCAATCAGCACTAAAAATTAAGGTATGTTGGCGTCATATTTAATCTTAAAATGAATAAGGCGTCTTCACCTATAACCTTGAGTTAGACTACTATATTGTTGATATTCAAATGATTATATTATAATTATAGAATTTTGTCTTACTGAGCGTTGTTGAAGGGAGCTTTGTTATCTAAATTTATGTATAGCTTCGACTGCGCTCAGCCTAACAAATGTAAAACATTGATATTTTGTTTTTTATAACCAAATTATTAATCGAACTCAGGTTATTTACTTGAATTCTTTTTATAAATAGGCCGATTATTAATAATTAGAACTTAACCTATTCTACCTTATGACCTTCTTTGATCCACTGTGTGATGCCGCCTTTTAGGTCATATATCTTTGTAAAGCCCTTTTCGGATAGTATTTCAGCACATTTGGCACTTCTTCGGCCACGGCGGCAATAGACCACTACAGGCTTGTCTTTGTTTAAATCCTTTAATTTTAAATCGAAATTATCATCGAATACGATGTTTTCTGCACCAGCGATATAGTGTTCGCTAAACTCGTTAACCGTGCGAACATCTACCAGTTGTACATCTTCATTTTTTAGAAGTGTTTTCATTTCTTCACCATCAATTATGATGATGTTATCATACTTTGGCTTGTGATCGCAGCTTAGGACAACAACGCCGAGCATAACTAGGAATAGTCTTAATTTTTCCATTGATTTAGAATTCAAGTTTTTGATGGTATCTTTCGTAATTTTACTTTAAATCTAGATAATCATTCAACGTCTCCATGCCAAGCTGTAATGCCTCCATCCAAGTTTGCTAACTTTTCAAAACCAGATTGATTCATGATTTGGCACGCCATCATGCTTCTGCCACCAGCTTTACAATACACATAGTATGATTTGCTTTTGTCCAGCTTTTCTATTTCATTCATAAAGTTTTGAGGGTCTTGAACATTTATAAGTAAAGAATTCGGAATTCTCTTTTCTTCATGTTCTTCAGGCGTTCTGACGTCTAAAATGACAGCATTTTCATCTGCTCTCAATTCGTTTTCCCAAGTGTTGCTATCTAGATTTTTCATGTATTCGGTTTATAGGTTTTGGTGTTTATGGGTTTATAAGTTTAGTCTTCTCAAATTGATTAATTTTCAAATTTTTCAAAGTATTGTTGTTACATTAACGCATTAACATATGGCTTCGTTACAAGGTTCCTCTATTTTCTTGTTCTCTTTCTATGGCTTCAAATAAAGCCTTAAAATTTCCTTTGCCAAAGGATTTAGCTCCTTTTCTTTGAATAATTTCAAAAAACATGGTGGGTCGGTCTAAAACAGGTTTGGTGAAAATCTGAAGCAAATAGCCTTCATCATCCCGATCGATTAAAATGCCCAAATGTTTTAAGGGCTCTAAATCTTCGTCAATTTCGCCAACGCGGTCTAATACATCATCGTAATATACTTCAGGGACATACAGGAATTCGACGCCGCGGTTCCTCAAATCGGTCACTGTTTCTATGATGTTGTCTGTGGCTACAGCAATGTGTTGTACGCCAGCACCATTGTAAAAATCGATGTATTCTTCAATTTGTGATTTTTTCTTGCCTTCTGCAGGTTCGTTGATAGGAAATTTTATGCGCCCATTGCCATTGCTCATGACCTTACTCATCAAGGCAGTGTATTCGGTTGAAATGTCCTTGTCGTCAAAAGATACCAACTGCGCAAAGCCCATCACTTTGGCATAAAACTCACACCATTTGTTCATTTCGTTCCAGCCTACATTACCTACCATATGGTCGATGTATTTAAGCCCTGTTGGTGCTGCTTTATAGGCCTTGTCCCATGCTTTAAATCCTGGCAAGAAAGGGCCGTTATAGTCTTTTCTTTCTACAAAAAGGTGAATCGTTTCGCCATAGGTATGAATACCAGAAATGACAGCTTTTCCGTTGTCGTCTTCGATGGTGTAGGGTTGTACGTAAGATTCTGCACCTCTTTTTGTTGTTTCGTGATAACTTTTTGTAGCATCGTCTACCCATAAGGCCACGTATTTTACACCATCTCCATGTTTGTTGATGTGTTCGTTAATAGGTCCATTTGGTTCTAACGGACTTGTTAATACCAATCTAATTTTGTCTTGTTGAAGGACATACGACACCGAATTCTTTTTGCCAGTTTCTAGGCCTGCATAAGCGATAGGTGTAAAGCCCCAGGCAGTCTGGTAATAGTATGCGGCTTGTTTGGCGTTGCCAACATAAAGTTCTACAAAATCTGTCCCTAGTAAAGGTAAAAAGTCCTCTGCTTCAGGGTTTTCTATGGGAAGGTGAAGGCTCGAGCTATCGGTTTTCATTTTTTAAGTTTATAAGGTTATGAGTTGATGAGGTTATAAGGTTATGAGTTGATATGGTAATGGGTTTATGAGGTTATGAGTTTGGTATGTATTTAACATTTTGATTCTCAAATCGTAACATATTCAAATATTCAAATTAATTTATTCCAGCCAAGACTGGTAATAGGTGCCATCTGATAAGGCCATGCCTGTTTTGGTAATTTGTAATGGTTTAAAGGTATCCACCATCACTGCTAATTCTTGTGTTTCAGTTTGTCCAATGCTGCGTTCGGCTGCTCCTGGATGTGGCCCATGTGGAATGCCAGCAGGATGTAGTGAAATATGGCCTGGTGCAATATCGTTTCTGCTCATAAAATCGCCGTCAACATAATACAAAACTTCATCGCTATCGATGTTGCTGTGGTTGTAAGGCGCAGGAATGCTCTCTGGATGGTAATCGTACAATCTTGGACAGAAGGAACACACCACAAAGGCATCGGTTTCAAAGGTTTGGTGCACTGGTGGCGGTTGATGAATTCGACCTGTAATGGGTTCAAAATCATGAATCGAAAAGGCGTAAGGAAAATTATAACCGTCATACCCCACAACATCAAAAGGATGTGTGGCATAAACCATGTCAAAGAGATCGTCTTGTTTTTTGATTTTAATTAAAAAGTCACCTTTTTCGTCATGCGTTTCCAATTCTTCGGGTGCTCGAATGTCTCTTTCGCAAAATGGGGAATGTTCCAACAATTGACCAAACCAATTTCTGTAACGTTTAGGGGTATAAATGGGCCTTCGAGATTCTACAATGAATAATCTATTGTCTTCGGTATCGAATTCAATTTTGTAAATCATACCTCTGGGAATCAATAAGTAATCCCCGTATTTGAAATCCAGATTTCCCAAATGCGTTCTTAGTTTTCCTGAGCCTTTATGGATAAAAATTAATTCATCCGCATCGGCGTTTTTGTAGAAGTAGTCTGTCGTGGAATGTTTAGGCGCTGCTAACGTAATGTTTAAATCACTGTTGTGCATGATGATTTTTCGGCTATCCAGAAAGTCATTTTCAGGTTGTAAGTCGAAGCCTTTTAACCTTAAAGATTCCATATTGTTTTGAACAGCAATGTCCGGAGCAACCGACGTTTGACCCAGAATAGATTTTACTTGAGTAGGCCTATGAACATGGTACGAATTTGTCGACATGCCGTCAAAACCTATGGTACCAAACAGTTGTTCGTAGTATAAATGACCATTTGGATTCTTAAAAATCGTATGACGCTTAGGTGGAATTTTACCAAGTTTATGATAAAAAGGCATATAATTTATGTTTTGTTCAAATATCGGACTAAAAAGCGACTTTTAAAAATTAAAAGTTAAAAATGTAAACTGATGAGATTGATGGAGGAAAAGGGGGTAGTGGGCAGTGGTTAGTGGTTAGTCGTTAGTTGGTAGTGGGTAGTTGGTAGTGGTTAGTTGGTAGTGGTTAGTTGGCAGTGGTTAGTGGGTAGTGATTAGTAATAAACTTTAAACTATAATCTTATACACTCTAACTTGCAATCTCATTTTAAATGGCCATTTCGAGTGGACGGCATCTTGAAATCATAAAGAACTCTATTGTGACATGATTAATTTAATTTGCAAAAAGAAAAAATAGGGTTAAATGTCAGGCAATGACTTGGAATGAAACGCCTTTAACTGTTGCTTGTTAACGTGGAGCGTTTAACGCTTGTATTCAATTTTTTATGGTAACGTCTTTTTTGACGACGTTCCCTAAGGAGGCGAATAATAAATGTGATTGTGTATAAGACAGAGCCATAAATCAGCAGGGCAATGAGTTGAAGGTTGATGTCTAAGTCTCTTAAGGCATAGGCGATTATAATGACTAATAAGTTGATTCCCACAATGTAAAATGATGAGCGTCTATGGCTGTAGCCTAAGTTGGTGTAGTGGTGGTGGATATGATTGCGATCTGCAGTAAAAGGATTTCTTTTGTATTTAAAAATTCTAAGGAAAAATATCCGTGTCGTATCTGCAAGGGGATAAAATAAAACGGCCAAACCAAGGATGGGTGCAGAATTATGATAGGTCACATGCTCTGCAGACTGATGGTAATTTATAAAACTTATGCTTAAAAACGCCATTAAAAATCCAATGACCAAAGAGCCTGTATCACCCATGAATAATTTTCGCCTCTCAGAAAAATTAAACCTTAAAAACCCTATGATGGTGCCAAATAGGCCTGCTGCAATGATTGCAAAACTCATCTGTTTTTCTAAAAAGAAAAAAATTCCCAATGCCAAACAACCATTTAGGACCACTCCACCTGCTAAGCCATCTATGCCATCTATAAGGTTAAAGGCGTTGATGACGGAAAGAAAAATAAAGATTGTAAAAAGGACAGATACCGTATAAGGCAATTCATATATTCCAAATACGCCTGAAAAGCTTAGTAGTCTTGTGTCTGTTAAAAAAACCAACAGACAAATAGCCGCAAGTTGTCCTAACATTTTAGTGTAAGGCGAAATCGAAGCCAAGTCATCTTTTAGACCAAAAAAGAATAAAATAGTGATCGCTCCCATGACTAAAAGGATGATTTTGGTCTCCAAAAAAGCACCGATAAAGGTCATGACTAGCATTAAACTTAGAAAAATGGCAACTCCACCGAGCGTTGGTGTCGCTCTTTTGTGCGAACTCCTGTCTTCAGGTTCTGCTACAAGATTTTTATCGTGAGATACGTAAAGTATGGAAGGTATGCTTAGCGTACAAAATAAATACCCCAGCACTATGGCAAAAATTGGCCAAGCATAAGGGAATTTTTCAGGTGACAATTCACTTAGTAGGTCAGAATTCATTGGTGTTAATCATTTGTTTTCATGAGCGTCCAATTTGCTAACCAAAAAAGATGTGCTTCTCTTGAAAATGTACATAACTTATTACTCCATTGCAAATGTACATAAAAAAATATATCTCACGATTAATCTATGATTACTGAAAGTTAGGGTTGTTTTAAATCTATTTTGTTAGGTTAAGTGGTTTCTGGTTTTTGGTTTCAGGTTTCAGGTTTCTCTGATGTCTCACGCAAAGACGCAAAGGCGCAGAGGTTTTTGGTTTCTGGTTTTATGTTTCAGGTTTTGCTCTAAAAACTAATCATGACTTCGCGAACTTGGCGTCTACGTTGTGAGCTTTGCGGTTAAGTAGTTTCAGGTTTGATGTTCTTCTTTCTGATGTCTCGCGCAAAGACGGGAAGGCGCAGAGGTTTTTGGTTTCAGACTTTTATAGTTTCAAGTTTATTTAAAACTAATCATGACTTCGCGAACTTGGCGTCTACGTTGCGGGCTTTGCGGTTAAGTAGTTTCAGGTTTGATGTTCTTCTTTGAGGTCTTAGCTCTCCTGTTTTTGTGCCTTAAGTTCAAAACTTCAAATTACTAGAATAGCTTCAAAAAAGTATGGCTTATCTCATTTTTACTATATTTGCGCCACTGAATAATATTGTTATTTTAGAATTTATTTTTATCAATGAATTGAAATGCGCATGAAAAGAATTGTTTTATTTTTACTCTTTGCATGCAATGCTATTCATGCTCAAGAAAAAGGGGATATCGAAATTGGATTAAGTGCCGGCCTGAATTCTTCGCATGCAACTTCATTTAACCAAGAAGCTCAAAATACAAAACTTGGTTTAAATGTGAGTCTTTCTGCTGAATATTATATATCAGAGGCGTGGGGATTTAAAACAAGATTGGCCTACGACCAGAAAGGCTGGACAAACGTTCCTATTGATACTGAAAATACTAGAAGCATAAAGGATTATAATGTTAACTATGTCACAGTGCCATTTTTGTTCACCCATCATGCTGGTTCTGCTAGAAATTTTCACATGCATCTAGGGCCCTATATTGGGATTTTGTTAGGTGCAGAGGGAGAAGCTACGGGATTAGATTTGACTTATGTGTTTCATAAAATTGACTTAGGTATTTCTTATGCTCTAGGATATAAAGTGAATTTGAATGAACATATTAAGATATTTACAGAGCTTGAAATATCCCCGGGCTGAATTGATATATTTGCGATTGATGCTAATGTCAGATTTAAA
>JAUIFC010000199.1 GCA_030429455.1 Bacteroidia bacterium
CGTTCATTTTCAACATTGATAGCTGTATTATTGCCACTAGCTATGTTTCTACTATGCAATGTATTTATTTCGTGTATTTCTATAGAATCAAAAATTGGTGTAATTATGGATAAAACTCATATAAAATAATGTTTAATAGCTTAAAAAATCGACCGTTCCCGATAATTATGCTTTGTATTTATTTTACGGAATAAATTCGCGTTTTAATGGTTAAATAGATTTAACCCATTAGATAGCAAAACTTTTATCCAATGTTGTAAATGGTTAAAAAGCCCGAACAGCACGAACTCTATTTGTGTTGTACTTATCGTCGAAGTACTGGAAGCCACTGCCGAAGTACTGCCTCCATGCGTAGCTGCTACTGGACTCGGTAGAACTCCAATAGTAGTTACTAGCAAAACTGATGCCTCCGTTTGCGCCTGCGGTAGCATTAATAGTTGCCTTGTTTTGATACATCAGGTTCAATTCATCTTTGGAAGGTAAAAACCAGTCTGTAAACCCACCACCTACATAACTGGTGCAAACTGTTGCAGCATAAGTACCTGCACCCTGATTACTAATTATTGTCGTTGTATTGGCCTGTCCGGTTCCAATAGCAGTACCTGTGGCTCCAGTTGTGGTAAAACTTCCATTATACCACTGAATACCACTTCCACCAGTCTGATCGCTCACTGCGCATATTAAACCATGTGTTTCTCCTTCCACATAGCCGGGGTCGCCACTTTGGAAAATATAAAATACAACACCTCCCCCGTAAAAATCCCCAACTGCTGGTGTGTAAACTGAAGCAGGGTCACCTACCATATTTGTCCATTCGGTTCCGTTATAAACCTGTAGCTCGCCATTATCGCCACAGTTGGAACACCATACTACTAATCCGGTAGCCGTTGATGGGATTGCATCTCGTTGGGCCTGGGTCATACGTGGGGGCAAAAATCCTTTGTCCGTGCTTTTCACTTCTAACATTGCTGAGGGGTCTGGATCGCTGCCATCGGTGGTTACGGCAACCTTCCCGTCATCTGAAATATAAATACCCTCATTATCACCATCATTAGATAACCAATTACCATTTGTTTGGATATTTTGTGTAGCTGTGTGATCGCCTAAGTTATCTTTAATGGTGCCTGGGTCTGTCCAGGTCATGGTTCCATTGGCATCTGAAACAGGGATGTAACCAACAGCCTGGTTGCCGTCCTGCATTCTGATGGAACCTGCTACATCCAATTTTGCGCCCGGGTTGTTGATACCAATTCCCATATTTCCGTTGGCTGCCAAGCGCATTAACTCATTACTGTTGGCAAAATCTGGGGTAGCCGAATTCTCTGTGGAACGGGAGAACGCGAGCGCATCATCTACGTTGTTCACAAAGAAGTGGTCGGTATTGAAAAATGAAAATATCACACCCGCTTCTCCGTTTGGCGCACCTCCTCCTTTTCGAAATCGGAGCCACTGGTCGCTATCTGTAGTCGCTTGGACCTGAATAACATTAGAACCTGTGGTGAAGCCGTGAGACTGGAGTTCAGAAATTCGCAGTTCGCCATTCACATCCAGCTCGGCTGCCGGGGTGGTGGTACCGATACCTACGTTTCCAGTAACAGCAGTGTAAACATCGTTTCCGTCAATGGTCCAATCGCCATCATCTGCACTAGGAATGGTAGTTGGGTCTGTCCAGGTCATGGTTCCATTGGCATCAGAAACCGGGATGTAACCTGCTGTCTGGTTGCCATCTACCATGCGGATGGAGCCATCCACGTGAAGCTTATCTTCTGGTGTAGTGGTACCAATGCCCACATTGCCATCGCTATCCACAACTATACCTTCGCTGTCACCATCACCAGATAGATAATTGGTTCCCAGTTGGAGGTTTTGTGTAGCTGTATGATTGCCTAAATTATCTGCACTCAATGCTATCCAGTTCGAACCATCGAAATAATAGAAGGTGTTCAAGTCATCGTCAAAAACCATTAAACCTGTGGCAGGACTGCTAATATTATTACGCTGCGCAGTTGTCATACGTGGAATAAGTAAACCTTGAGTAGTAGAGTCCAACTCTAAAACAGCACTTTGATCTGGACTTGTAGTTCCTATCCCTACCTGACCATATGTTACTGTACTAATTAAAAATGATAAAGCAAAAAATAGTCGTTTAATTTCCATATTTATAGTATTAATTCCTTTTAATTTTTCTGAATAAAATAATGCTCAATAATAATTCAAAAAAGAGCTTTAAGAAGATAACTTAAGTTAATAAATATAGCTATTTAGTAACTATTCTATTTTTTATTCTTGACAATGATTCTTTGCTTATCCCAATATAAGATGCTATGTATTTTTGAGGAATACGTTGAACTAGGTCGGGAGATTCTTTGATTAATTGTTTGTATCGTTCCTCAGGAGTAAGGGTTACAAAGAATTCGATTCTTATGACAGCTTCTAACATCGCCTGTTTTAATGCCTCGTACAAAAACCGCGATGTTTTAGAATCCTTCTGGGATTTTTTTTCTAAATCATTTATGTTGATAGTTACGACCTTGCAATCCTCTAAAGCTTCTAAATATTCTGTAGATTGTTTATTTTGAGGTAGAAGATTAGCATATACGGAACCAATTTCACCTTCTGTTGTAAATTTAGTCGTTTTTTCTACTCCATTTTTTGTGACAACATAAGTTCTTAAAATTCCTTTTCTAACAAAAAAGATATAGTTAAAAATTTCTCCAGGTTTAACAATAAGTTCTCCTTTATTATAAGATTTAAAAGAAGCTTGTTTTAAAATTGTGATGATATCACTAAAATTTAGAAATTTAAATCTAGGGTATAAATTTAGCTGGCTTTCATTCATATCCAAAAATATTTAATTAATATCTTAAATATTCAACTACAACTATAATAAACTTTAAAATCCATTATAAGCTAACACTTGCCATACTTGTTCGATTAAATATTTTTGAATCATTTGGTTGACAACCGTTTATTCGAACACAAATTAACTCAATTGGTGGAACAAGTTAGGCTGGTTATTTTGTTAAAAATCTAAAAATAGTTGAAAAACAGGACAACTCTTTAGTCATATTGATGTTCTAGGGAAATTTTAGTAAATTTTTATGGCGATTGCGCAGAACTCACTTCGAAAAGGGAGTTTCCTTTTGAATATTGAGGGAATTTGTTGAGTCCTAATTCTTCCAAGAGTGAAATGAGCTTAAGATGCATGTCTGAAAACCATGTGGCTCCTAATTCTAACGGCGTTTGGTTTTTTCCTAATACTGTTTGAATTCGACCTCCTATTCTTGGCGAGGCTTCTAGAACAGTAGCTTGAATATTCTCTTTAGAAAGTAAATACCCCAAAGTCAAACCACTTAAGCCTGCACCGATGATTATGATATTATGCCTATTCTCGTTCATTTCTAAATCACCAAAATTGGACAAATTTTGAAAAAGCAGAGTAAGGATTAACGTTTTCTATATACGATAAAATAACGCTAGTTCGTTATGTTTTTCTGTGACCTACAATATGTTATTTCGAGGGATTGAACATTTAAATGATTTTGCCTTTCATAGTAAATTATTGTTGGTTGGTCATCTTAATGAACGACGATTAAATATCGGGATTATGAGATTATTTATTGAGATACATAAACGAAAAAGCTAAAACTCCCAACGTAAGAAGTGCTATACCAACTATTATGGCAATATTTCTTTTTCGTTTTTCTATTTCTGTCAATGGTCTTATTTTCCCTTGTTTCTTGAATTTATTTTCGATTCCTTGCCCGATTGATAATCCGAAAGCAACTCCAATAGCAGGTCCAATTCCAATAAAAGCGTAATTGTTTGTCATAATGCTAAAAGGGATACCGAATCCTGAAAAAATAGCAATGCCTAGACCCATCCACATTCCTATAAAATGTCCTTCTGGATATTTCTTTTCACTCTTGTCAGATTTATTCTTCATATTAGTTCTATTTTAAACTTTTCCATTAATATTTATTGATTGTAAAATTGCATTGACCAAAACTATAATTAGATTTTAGTGTAAAACATAAGAGAACAGTCAGTTACAAAATTGTATCCATATAGTATTCTATTTCAGAAGAAATTTAGGTTTTTATAAAAAATTGACAATGCATATTGTACACAAGTTTAGAGGATTAATCTATTATCAATCCTTTGATGTTAAGTCTTCAAATGCTTTTTGAAAAATGCAATACTACGTTCCCAAGACAAGTCTGCCGCTTCTTTATCAAATCGTGGTGTTGTATTGTTATGAAAACCGTGATTGGCATTGGGGTAAAAATGTGCTTTATATTCGATATTATTCGCTTTTAAAACTTTTTCAAACGCAGGCCATCCTTCATTGACTCGTTTGTCTAATTCGCCATATTGTAATAACAATGGGGTCGAAATTTTTGCAGCATCTTGGTCATTAGGTTGTCGGCCATAATAAGGTACTGCAGCTTTTAAATCTTTGACTTTTACGGCCATCATGTTTGAAATCCAACCACCAAAGCAAAATCCTACAACCCCTACATTCCCATTGCAATCTTTATGATTTTTTAGAAACTCATAAGCCGCAATAAAATCTTCCAACATTTCGTTTCTATCCCTTTTACGTTGCATCGCTCTTCCGTCATCGTCATTTCCCGGATAGCCACCTAATGGCGATAAGGCATCAGGTGCCAAACTTACAAACCCCTCTAAAGCTACTCGTCGCCCGACATCTTCGATATAAGGATTGAGTCCTCTATTCTCATGAACAACAATTACTCCTGGTAGTTTGCCCTTTTTATTTTTAAGTTTAGAAAATAAGCCTGAAATGGTACCTCCTCCTTTAGGCGAATTGTACTCTATCATCTCGGAATACAACTTTGGATGATCGGGTTGTACAACCAAGGTATCCGTATAATTGGGTGAAATAAAACTCAATAATGAAGGAAGTGTTACAGCTCCAACGGCAAACAATGATAGTCTTTGGATAAACTCCTTTCGGTTCAATTTATTATGGGCATAGTCGTCGTATAAGTCAAAGACTTCCTGGCTGATGTCTTCTTTTTTTAGTTGTTTCATAAGTTTAGTTTATTTGAGAGATGTTCTAAAGATAGCTATTATTGGGAAATAATGAGTGTGACCTTCAGTTGAATGGTCTCGATTTGAATTATAATAAATAAATTGAATCCTAAAACTTGTGAAGTGTTCTATTCCTAACTGTATGTCTAATAATCGACAAAATTAAAACCGAAATACCACCTCCAATTAAAGTCCCATAAACATCCTTCCAATCAAAGACGCCTTTTGGCAAATAAGGTTGAAGACATTCATAGACAATATATCCTCCCATAATAAATAGATACACACGAATCGATTTTTGTTTGGGTGAATTGAGGATGGCCAGGGTGAAAAATAGTTGTACAACTATTCCTCCTAGATTTCCAATAGAATCGGCTATTCCGAAGTCATCTATCTTGTTTTCATACACATATGGCCTGTAAACATTTCTACCCAATTCTGTCATAACCAAGGCAATGATGGCAATAACTACATATAGGATTCGGCATACATCTATTGTCTTGATGGCCTCTATAGAGGTAAAATAATTACTGGTATTTGCCATTAATAATCAATTTCAATTTGTATTAAAGTTTCACTGACTTTCCTTTGTTTTTGTTCTTTCATGAAACATCATTAAGAGTAAAAGTTATACTGAACGTTTATTCTATTATCGTTATCTGAAATGATCATTTCGCCCAACGCATCCCAATTTTCAGAATCACCTATATCACAACTATTTGATTTTAGGCCAAAATATAGAATAGTTCATCCAAATTTATCGATTTGTTTTTGATTCATTGAGCGAAACCTGATTTTCTTTTTTGATTTGGATATGACTGGTCTTTAAGAAGGAATGCCTTGATAGTTTATAACAAAGGTTAGAGGATAACAAAGTTGTTTCATGAATGACTGAAAGCCAAAAAAACACTCTCCAAAACAAGCTGGAAAACATTCAACCTCTAAACCGATATCCCCAAAAGGAATTTTTTGCAAACATTTAGAATCGACCAGGTTCCAGCCTGCCCCGAAGCATTTCGGGGTTCAACCCAATTTTTTCCCGAGGTCATGTCCTAAAATAGGTTGACATCTAAATTGTTAATAAGTCAACTTAAATTAGGATTAAAATGAAAAACAGTAAAACTTACAACGAGGCTTTTAAGCGTAAGGTTGTCACAGAAG
>JAUIFC010000200.1 GCA_030429455.1 Bacteroidia bacterium
GGTTAGTACAGGACTTTTCAGGTTGCCTTTTTCAGAATATAACTTCACTTTTGTGTCTTCTTTTATACTGAAAGGCGTTTCGTAAAGTTGAAAATCTTCATCATTAATAGCATAAAATATCTTGGCATCTTTTTCAGAAGTATTTAAGACAACTTCCGTAGCGCCTCTGAAAGTGATATCGCCTTTTTCAATAAATGGTGACGGTAAAATAATATGGTCAGTTATTTCTATTTTTGGTTCTTGACCTTCTCGACTTCCCCAAGGTGAGGGTTTGTCAGTCATAAAAAACTCTAAATTTCCACCAGAGACAATAGCATGATGACTTAAATAGGTAGCTTCTAAATCTTTTCCATTGAGTTTTACAGATTCAATATAAATATTAATGTCGCTAAGGTTGTGCGCTGTAATGTTGAATTGTTTCCCGTTTTCTAGATTAATGGTTGCTTTGTCAAAAAGAGGTGCACCAATAATGTATTGATTAGAACCTGGCGTTACGGAATAAAAACCCATAGAACTCAACACATACCAAGCGCTCATTTGTCCACAATCTTCATTGCCCGAAACACCATCTGGATCGTTTTTATAGAGTTCGGTTAAAATTTGATGAACTTTCTCTTGCGTTTTATGTGGCTTATTTACAAAATTATAAAGGTAAGCCATATGGTGACTTGGCTCGTTACCATGAGCATACTGACCAATTAAACCTGTGATATCAGACTGATGACGTCCAGAAGTTTCGCTTTTTGCTGAAAATAATTCATCAAGTTGGGCTTCTAAAGCGTCTTTTCCACCCAATAAATCTATGAAGCCAGAAATATCTTGCGGAACATAAAAACTATACTGCCATGAATTTGCTTCGGTATAATTGAAGTTGACTTCATAAGGATCAAATGGAGAAAACCAAGTATTTCTAAAACGTCCACGCATAAATTTGCTACTTGGGTCAAACACATTTTTGTAGTATTGCGCACGTTGGATGTAAGTTTTATAATCGTCTTCCTTGTCCATCGCTTTTGCCATTTGAGCTATGGTCCAATCATCATAAGCATATTCTAAGGTTTTTGAAACAGATTCGCTTTCTTCATCAACAGGAATAAAACCATATTTTTTATAAGATTCTAACCCGAATTTATCACGAGTAGCTGAATGTTTCATAGCCTCAAAAGCTTTTTCGGTATCGTAACCTCTAATCCCTTTTAAATAGGCGTCGGCAACAACAGGAACGGCATGATAACCAATCATACAGTCGGTATAATTTCCTGATAAGTCCCACATAGGCATAATCCCACCTTCATCATATTTTGCTAAAAACGTATTGATGAAATCGTTCGTTTTGTCCTGTTCTATAATTGTGTAAAGCGGATGAGCCGCTCTGTACGTATCCCAAAGTGAAAATACGGTGTAATAATCGAAATCTTTAGTTTCGTGAATTTCTAAATCCATACCTCTATAACGACCATCAACATCTTGGTAAATGTTTGGTGCAATCATCGTATGATATAATGCAGAATAGAAATTGGTTTTTTTGTTTATATCGTTACCTTCAATAACAATTTTTTCAAGCTGAGATTCCCATTCTTGTTGTGCTTCTTGTTTTACCGTTTCAAAATCTTTGTTTAAAACTTCGGCTTTCAAATTTTTATAAGCACCAGCTTCATCAACGGCAGAAATTCCTGTTTTAATGAGGATTGGTTCGTTATTTGGGTTTTCAAATTGAATGATGGCCTTTTTACTCTCGAACTTGTAATTTTTACTTACAGCCACACCTTCGCCGTCATCATAAACAATTTCTTTTATTGGATGTGAAAACTTAATATGATAGAACAAACGCTGGTCTTTTGCCCAAGCAGCAGAATGTCTGTAACCATTGATTTCTGTGTCGTTTAATTTGTCAATTTTATAACCCAACAGTTTGTCTCTGTGTGCTAAATCTAAAACAACATGCTGATTTTCAGCAGATGGAAACTGATATTTATGAATACCACTTCGTTTGGAAACCGTCAGTTCAACATCAATTTCAGTTGAGTCTAAATGCACTTTATAGTAACCAGGTTCAGCACTTTCATTCTCGTGTGAAAAGTGAGCTCGGTAACCCGATTTTCCATCAGACCCATTATTAAAATTCACTTTATTAGTAGGCATTAAAAGCACATCTCCATAGTCACTTATACCTGTGCCGCTTAAATGTGTATGCGAAAATCCATAGATATATTCATCAGTGTAATGATAGCCAGAGCAACCGTCCCAACCTTCTAAACGTGTGTCTGGACTTAATTGCATCATACCAAAAGGCATCGTTGCGCCAGGATAGGTGTGACCATGACCACCAGTACCAATAAATGTGTTGACATATTTAGTTAAAGGTTGGTCTTTTTTTGCAGGTTTATTGGAATACGATTCTTTACAGCTAAAAAAAGAAATGAGAACAATTAAAACTAATGTTGGTTTAATAGGCATCAAAAAAGATTAGTAATTTTAATGCATCTAATATACTAAAATGCACATCAAGAAATTAATTGCACTTTTCATTTTATCCCTTTCACTTGTTAATTGTAAGGAGAAATCAGTACAAATAATTAAACCACAGATTATTCCACTTCCAGATGCTGTAGAATTAATGGATTCATTTTTCAGTATTGATGAATCTACAGGAATAACTTACGATGACAATCTTAAAGTTAGTGCGCTATTTTTAAAAGATTTTATTGAAAGCGGAAGTCCAATACATCTGAAAGAAGGAAATGATATTCAGTTTAAACTAGACGACAATTTAAAGCCTGAAGGTTATGTTCTAACGGTTTCAAAAGAAGGAATAACAATCAAAGCTTCAACAGACCAAGGTGCGTTTTATGCGGTACAAACCTTACGACAATTAATGCCTGTTAGTATTGAAAACGGTACATTTTCAGAAGATGAAATCAATATTCAAGCTGTAACTGTAAAAGATCAACCACAGTTTAAATATCGTGGTATGCATCTCGATGTGGCAAGACACATGTTTTCGGTTGATTTTATCAAAAAATACATTGACGCTTTGTCTATGTTGAAGATGAATACATTTCATTGGCATCTTACAGACGATCAAGGATGGAGAATTGAGATTAAGAAATATCCAAAGTTACAAGAAGTTTCTGCATATAGAGATGAAACTTTAGTAGGACATTACAGCGACCAACCGCATCAGTTTGATGGCAAACGTTATGGTGGTTATTACACGCAAGAGGAAGTTAAAGAAATTGTTCAGTATGCTAAAGCGCGTTTTGTTACTGTGATTCCAGAGATAGAAATGCCAGGTCACGCACAAGCTGCTATTGCGGCTTATCCGGAATTAGGCTGTACAGACGAACCCGTTGAAGTAGCCAAAAAATGGGGAGTTTTTGAAGAAATTTATTGTCCAAACCAAAAAACCTTTGCGTTTTTAGAAGATGTTTTGGATGAAGTTTTAGAACTGTTTCCGAGTAAATACATTCATGTTGGAGGAGATGAAGCTCCTAAAACACGTTGGAAAAATTGTGTGCATTGCCAAGGCCTGATTAAGAAAGAAGGCTTAAAAGACGAACACCATTTGCAAAGCTACTTCATTACCAAAATGGAAGCCTATCTTAATTCAAAAGGACGACAAATCATAGGTTGGGACGAAATTTTGGAAGGTGGTTTGGCACCCAATGCAACGGTAATGTCTTGGAGAGGGACGAATGGAGCAGTTGAAGCTGCCAAATCAGGTCACAATGTAGTAATGACACCTACTTCACATTGCTATTTTGACTATTATCAATCCGAAAATGAAGATGCGCCTTTAGCGATTGGAGGTTTTTTGCCGTTGGAAAAAGTGTATGGTTTCAATCCAATTCCAGAAGAATTAACGACAGAAGAATCAAAATACGTTTTAGGTGCTCAAGGCAATATTTGGACAGAATACATTCCAACAGAAAAGCATCTTGAATATATGGCATTTCCAAGAATGTTGGCGCTAAGTGAAGTGGTTTGGTCTAAACTTAAACACAAAGACTACAAGGATTTTGTTTCGAGGTTAGAAAACTTTCATCAGCGTTTAGATGCTTTAGATATTAACTATGCCAATCATCTTTATGAAATAGAAGGTGATTTAATTTCAGATGAAGGCAAGTCGTATTATGAATTAAAAACTTTGACAGAAGGCAAGAGTATTCGTTATACTTTAGATGGAAGTGAACCTACCATAAATTCAAAAGTTTACGAATCTAAAATTCCGATTACCGAAAGTTCAACAATCAAAGCCGCTGTGTTTAATGAGGAGAAACAATTAGGTGAAACCTTTACACAACACATTAATTACCACAAAGCAGTTGGTGCAAAAATTACGATTGATAAACAACCACATAAAGCCTATTCAGGTAGTGGAGCAGAAGGTTTAATAAATGGTATTTCAGGAAGTGATTCGCGATATGGAGATAAAGAATGGTTAGGGTTTTGGGGAGAAGATATTTTGATTGAAATAGATTTGGGTAAAGAGAAAATAGTTAATACGATTGAGACTAGATTTCATAATGGTCAAGGACAATGGATTTATAGTCCCAAAGAAATTAAAATTATACTCGATGAAAAAGAGTTTGATTATGTGTTTTGGGATATAGGTGATTTGTTATTAAAAAAAGAGTACGAGATAAATACAAAAACAAGATATATAAAACTTGTTATCCCAAACTACGGCACCATCCCAGAAGGTAAACAAGGTGCTGGCAACAAAGCTTGGACCTTTATTGATGAGATCATTGTAAATTAATATGAAACTAGAAATCTGCGCCAATTCATATCAATCTGCAAAAAATGCCTGTGACTCAGGTGCACATCGCATAGAATTGTGTCAAGAACTTTCGGTTGGTGGCATTACACCATCTTACGGCTTATTGAAAAAAGTGATTGAGGAATTAGACATTCCAGTCTTTGTATTGATACGTCCTCGAAGTGGCAATTTTGTGTATTCTGAAGATGAATTTCAAATCATGAAAACCGATATTCAACTTTGCAAGGATTTAGGATGTAAAGGCATCGTTTCCGGTATATTGAAACCTGATGACACTATAGATGTTGAACGAACAAAAATTTTGATAGACCTTGCCAAACCTTTGTCATTTACATTCCATCGTGCTTTTGATGAGGTTAAAAACCCAAAAGAAGCCTTATTACAACTTATAGAACTTGGTGCTAATCGTGTGCTGACTTCAGGTAAAAAAACAACCGCAGAAGAAGGCTTAGATCTTTTAAAAGAATTGAATGTTATAGCCAAAAATAGAATCACAATTTTAGCAGGAGGAGGAATCACTTCAAAAAATGCAAACTTGTTTAAAGAAGCAGGCTTAACTGAAATTCACGCTTCTGCATCTTCAACAAAGAAACAGGATGATGGTATGTTTTCTGTGCCAATAACCTTTTCAGACCCAATGAAAATAAAAGCCATTTTAGATGCGATATAGTCTACTGTTGTTAATAATTATCTGTTTTAGCTGTCAACCAAAACACGATTTACCAACTACGATAAATCTCAATGAAAATTGGCTGTTCAAAAAAGTAACAGATACTGTGTGGCATTCGGCTACGGTTCCGGGAAATGTGTTTTCTGATTTACTACATCATCAACTTATTGAAGATCCATTTATAAGTAATAATGAAGAGAAAGTACAATGGGTTTCAGAAGCCGATTGGGAGTACAAAACTACTTTTTCATTAAGTGAAGACTTGCTCGAAAAGAAACATTTTGAGCTCAATTTTGAAGGCTTAGATACGTATGCTTCGGTCTATTTGAATGACAGCCTTATTTTAAAAGCAAACAATGCATTCAGAAAATGGGAAGTAGATGAAAAATCGCTTTTAAAACTTAAAAATGAATTGCGACTAGTTTTTGAAAGTACCTCTAAATATGAAGCAGAAGCACAAGAAAAATTACCTTATGAGTTACCGGAAGGCGAACGTGTTTTTACAAGAAAGGCACAATTTCAATACGGTTGGGATTGGGGACCAAAGCTGAATACAAGTGGTGTTTGGAGGCCAATAAAATTAGTGGGTTGGAATGATGTTTATCTAAAAAAGGAGAATACATATGTTGTTCAGAAGCAGCTCAATGATTCCTTAGCTGATTTAAATATTTCGCTTGAAGATTACCCTTCAACTGAGTATTCT
>JAUIFC010000013.1 GCA_030429455.1 Bacteroidia bacterium
GGCGAAGCAGTTAGAGTAGATGAGGATTACTCTTATGTTTCTGCATGGGAATACAATCATGGTGAATTCAAATTGCATAAAGAGCCTCTTAATTTTGAGTTTGTGCAACCAAGCGTTAGGAGTTATAAGTAGATTTGAGTTATTAGTTGTTAGGGAGTTAGTGTCTTACTAACGATTTAAAATGAACACTTTGAGCAAGATAAATTTAATACATCAAAAGTAACTAAACGACCTAAGTTTATGGCTTAAGGCCTTTTGAGGTTAAAATGAATAGATTAGGAATTTCAATAATTGATTAAGGATACTTAAAATGAAAGTAACATTTAAGATTTGGAGACAAAAGGAAAACAGTTCCAAAGGAGAATTGAAAACATATATTACCGAAGGATTAACAGAGGACATGTCATTTCTGGAAGCTTTGGATCATCTCAACGAAGAATTGGTGCTGAAGAATGAAGAAGTTGTCGCCTACGAATACGATTGTCGTGAAGGCATTTGTGGTCAATGTGGTGTCTTTATAAATGGTAGAGCACATGGACCGCATGACCATATGACCACATGCCAATTGCATATGCGTAGTTTTAAAGATGGCGATACCATAGTCGTTGAGCCATGGCGGGCCAAGTCCTTTCCAATCATTAAAGATCTTATTGTAGACCGTTCTGCATTTGATCGAATTATCGAACAAGGGGCATTTATTAGTTCAAAAACAGGAACAGCACCAGAGGCTAATGCCATTCCAATTCCTAAAGCTATTGCAGACAGAGCTATGGATGCTGCGGCTTGTATAGGTTGTGGTGCATGTGTAGCGACTTGCAAAAATTCGTCTGCTGCTTTGTTTACATCAGCTAAAATAAATCACTTAAATTCTTTACCACAAGGCAAAGCCGAGCAACACGAAAGGGTAGAAGCGATGACTTGGCAAATGAAGGAAGAAGGTTTTGGCAGTTGTACTTTTACCGGTGCTTGTGAGGTCGAATGTCCAGAAGGAATTTCATTGATAAATATTGCTGAGATGAATGCCCGAAAAATAAAATCACGATTTTTTGGATAATTAAAGTCGTTTTAACTTCACTTCAAACGTTGTGCCTTTGCCAACTTCGCTAAAAAGGACTTTTATTTTACCTTCATGATAGTCTTCTATAATGCGTTTGGCAAGCGACAGGCCTAGCCCCCAACCTCTATTTTTGGTTGTATATCCAGGCGTGAATACAGTTTTAAAGTTTTTTAAAGAAATCCCTTTTCCGTTGTCTTTTACTAAAATTCTTATCCAAGCACCACTTCTTACAAGTTCTATTTTTAGTTCTCCTTTGCCTTTCATAGCATCGATTGCATTTTTAGCTAAATTTTCAATTGTCCAGCTGAACAATGGTTTATTTAGCATAACATAAGAAGGCGTGTCAGGAATATCAAGACTGAAATCTATCAGCTTTGATGTTCTTTTTTTCAGATAATTATAGCTTTCTTCTGTGGCTTGAACAATATCGATTCGTTCTAATTTGATGTTTGAACCTACTTTTGAAAATCGCTCTGTGATGGTGTTTAGGCGATCAATATCTTTTTCGATTTCAACAATATAGTCTTCGTCAACATTGCCTTCAGACCTTAGAATTTCTAACCATCCAACAAGCGAAGATAGTGGCGTGCCAATTTGATGTGCAGTTTCTTTGGCCATTCCTGCCCATAATTTATTTTTTTCGCTCTCTTTTGATGTATCGTAAAAGAATATAAGAAGACCTACGAATAACAAAATAATGGTTAATAGAATTAAAGGATAATACTTAATGTTGGTCAATAATTTCGAATTTCCGTAATACAGGGTTTGGGTGGAGCCTTGTAAATCTATGATGATAGGTTCATTGTCTTCTTTAATATCTTCCAAATAGCTGTAAAGTTTTATGGAATCATTTTCAACTTTAGGTGGGAGATTGCTCTGCTGAGTGATCTTGCCGTTTTCATCAACAATTATTGCTGGAATATTTTCATTGCTATTTTGAATAAACAAAAACAAATCGCGATATGCCGTCAAATTGTCTTTGTTTACAGCTAAATTTGCTTCAGTAAAAATCCTCATTTTTTTGCGTTCGTCCTCTTTTATTCGATTGTAAAACAAAAAAATGCTCCAAATGGTTAAGCCAACTATAGCTATGGAGGCAAAACCGATAAAGTACCTGATGAATTTGGTATTCTTGAACATGTTTAGGTTTTAGGAACCCATTTTACTTCTTGGGCATTTGCTTTTTTACCCCAATAACGAGATAAGACAAATAAATAATCCGATAACCGGTTCAGATATTTAATCACATTTGGACCAACGGGTTCGTCTTGATGCAGTTCTATGACTCGACGTTCCCCTCGGCGACACACACAGCGTGCTACATGACAAAACGAAACCACAGGATGTCCGCCAGGTAAGAGAAAATGAGTCATTGGTGGCAAAGCATCGTTCATACTGTCCATGGCTTTTTCGAGTTTGGTAATATCATCGTCGGAAATACTCGGAAGCTTGTAGCGGTCGTTTCCGTTTTTGTCTTTTAATTTTTTAGGTTCGGTGGCTAGAATAGAGCCGATGCTAAATAATCGATCTTGGATATCGTGTAGCAAACTCAAATCTTCTCCCTGAGGCGCGTGATCTTTTACCACACCTATATAAGAGTTCAGTTCGTCAATGGTTCCGTAGCTTTCAATTCTTGGGTTATGTTTAAAAACTCTTGTGCCTGTAAATAAGGAGGTTTTGCCTTCGTCACCTGTTTTGGTATATATTTTCATTAGCCTTTATGTTGTCTTTTTTTCTTGTAATAGTTCTTATTAAAAAATCGCTTATCCCTATCATACCTTAACTTTTTATTTCGCTTATTATTGAATAAAACCAAAACAAAAAGTAGTGCAATGGCAATGATGAGAAAGATGAGTTGTGTTTCTTCGGAAAGGTTGTTTAAGAAATCCATAGGGTTTAAATAAAACATCTGATTTTAAAGTCCTGCTTGCTTAGACCAGATTTAAAAAATAAAATCCCCCAAAAATACAAATCTATACTGACTTTTACCTTTTGGTTTTTTTGCAATTCTTGCCAAGCCTGTTGCATGTCCTTTGACCAATATATATCGTCAACAATCATAATAGTATCCTTATGAATATAGGGTTCAAGGTTGTCGAAATATTGCAAGGTAGCAGTTTTGTCGTGATGCCCATCCAGGTAAATCAAGTCGTAGGGTTTTGGGTTTAAATTTTGATCAAAAAACTGTTCAAAAGAAGAGTTAATTACATTAATATGCTCCAACTTGAGATAGTTAAAATGTGACTTTGCAGTGCTACAGGTGTTTGTACAAGCTTCTATCGTATCTATGGTGATATTCTCATGATTGGTGGCCATTGCAATGCTACCTAAACCAACCGATGTGCCAAGTTCTAATATCGCCTTGGTTTGAAAATAACCAACAATCTTGTTCATCAATTTAGCTTTATGCAAAGACATTCCAGCTTTACGAGCCATTTCATTTACGTGGCGTTGTGATGTTGTAAATTGTTGAGAGCCTTTTCCAAAATCATTAATTTCGATAACCTCAGTATTGTTTAACACATGTTTTCTGTTGACCTTTAATGCATTAAGTTGAGTTTTAGATAGAGGTTTGTACAAACATTTAATTAAAAATTGATAAATAAACGGCGAATGAATCCCGTACTGATTTGTGGAATGACCTAAGAATTTTAGAAATGTGGCAAGTCTATACCTTATCATATTATGATCTCGATCGAATGCAAATTTACATTTATTACAAACCATCTGAAAACTGATTTATGTCATTAAAGTCTTAGAATTTATAAGTTAGTTTTGTCCTTCTATAAACAAAAAAACAAATAGTTATGTTTCAAACTATCCCTTTTGTAGATTGGACGAATGGTGCTATCGTCATGACCGTCATTTTTGCTTTAGTTATCCTTGGATTGGTAGGATTTGTCATGTATTTTATCAATACAGCAGGAAAAAATAAAGATTCAAAATAAGGAACTTTAGATATATACCGAGCGCAATACGTCTAAGACAATTTAAGCTAGAAATGGCTTAGGTATAGTCTTATTTTTTAGACTCCAACTCAAACCATCGCTCGGTTTTTTGGTCTATCTCATTCTCAATTTCTTGAAGTTTTTTGCTGTTCGTAGTGATTTGGTCAGGAGATAAATCGCTTAAAAACGACTGCTGTAAGCTTTCTTTGTTTTCTTCTAATTTCTGGATGTCTTTCTCAAGATTCTTTAGTTCTTTCTGTTCCAGGTAGCTTAATGATTTTGGTTTTTCATTGGTGATCGTCTGTTTTGCTTTTTCAACTTTTTTTTCCGTATTGTCATTGGAGTTTTCATAAATTCTGTAATCAGAATAGTTTCCAGGAAAATCGGTAATTTCTCCGTTTTGAAACACGAACAAATGGTCGACGATTTTGTCCATAAAATACCGGTCGTGAGAAACAACAATCAAACATCCAGGAAAATCCATCAAAAAATTTTCAAGCACATTAATGGTCACCACATCAAGATCGTTTGTGGGTTCGTCAAGAATTAAGAAATTTGGATTTTGAATTAAAATAGTACATAAATACAGACGTTTTAGTTCTCCACCACTAAGTTTTTCTACATAATCATATTGTTTCTTCCTATCGAAAAGAAAACGCTCGAGTAATTGTTGTGCTGATATTTTTCGTCCTTTAGCCAGTGGAATATAATCTCCAAACTTGCGAATGACTTCAATAACCTTTGCTCCAGCTTCTACATGAATACCCGATTGTTTATAGTAACCGAACGAAAGTGTTTCGCCAACAACCACTTTGCCCGTATCTGGTTCCAATTGTTGAGTCAAAATATTCAAAAAAGTCGATTTTCCACTTCCATTTTTACCAATAATCCCAACACGTTCTCCTCTTTTGAAATTATAATCAAAATCTTTAAATAGTGTCTTGCCTTCGAAAGCTTTGGAAACATTATGAAATTCTACGATTTTGGTTCCCAAGCGTTGCATATTAATTTCCAATTGCATAACATGCGATTTTCGACGTTGATGAGCTCTGCTTTTTATTTCAGCAAAATCGTCAATTCGAGATTTTGATTTTGTCGTTCTGGCTTTAGGTTGGCGTCGCATCCATTCCAATTCTGATTTGAAGAGTTGTTTTGCTTTGTCCGTTTCGACTTCAAATTGTTGGATACGTTCTTCTCTTTTCTGGAGGTAGTAGCTGTAGTTACCTTTATAGCTGTAAATTAGACCTTGATCAAGTTCCATGATGAGGTTGCAAACTCGCTCTAAAAAGTACCTGTCATGTGTTACCATGAAGAAACTCATTTTTGATTGCTTGAAGTAATCTTCTAGCCATTCTATCATCTCCAAGTCAAGATGGTTGGTAGGCTCGTCTAGAATAAGCAAGTCTGGAGCATCTAATAACAAAATGGCGAGAGAAAGTCTTTTTTTCTGACCACCAGAAAGGGTTTTTACTTTTTTGCTTAAGTCGTCAAGATTTAATTTAGACAGTATTTGTTGGTACTGGGTTTCAAAATCCCATGCTTGATGAGCATCCATCGCTTCAAAAGCTTTTTGATAAGCTTCTTGATCGTCAGGGTTTTGAAGTGCATTTTCGTAAGTGCTAATTATTTTTAAAATATAGTTATTAGAGCTTAATATACTTTCTTGAACGCTTAGATTTTCATTTAAACCGTGTTCCTGAGATAAAAATCCTATACGAATGTCTTTTCGGTAATTTATAATGCCGTCGTCAGGTTTATCTTTTTGGGCAAGAAGTTTTAATAGGCTAGTTTTTCCACTTCCGTTTTGGGCGACTAGACCAATTTTTTGACCTTGGTTGATGCCAAACGATAAGTCTTCAAAAAGTTTTAGAGTCCCGTAGGATTTCGAGATATGTTCTACAGAAACTAAATTCAAAATAGTTGAAAATTAATCATTTTTTGTTTTAGGAAATGCCTTTCTATGGAAAACTAGTAATATCCCAAAACCTGTACTGATAGCTGTATCTGCAACATTGAAAACGGGTTCGAAGAATGTGAATTTTTCTCCACCCCAAATGGGTAACCAACTTGGCAGAATTCCATCGTATAACGGGAAATACAGCATATCAACAACTTTGCCTTTTAACAGAGGAGCATAACCTCCTGCTTCGGGCAAAAATGATGCTATAACATCGTACTTGCTCTCGCCAAACAGTACACCATAAAAGACAGAATCTAGTATATTTCCTAATGCACCTGCAAAAATAAGTGCTATTGCAATGAGCAAAAGTTTTGGGGATTTTTTCCTTGTGGAATCCCACAGCCACCATCCAATTCCTACAATGGCCACTAGTCTGAAAACCGTTAAAATTACTTTTCCATAACTTCCAGGTATTTTTGCACCCCAAGCCATGCCTTCATTTTCAATAAAAAATATCTTGAACCATGAGAATACTTCGACAGCCTCGCCGTATAAAAAATTTGTCTTTATATATACTTTAGAAATTTGGTCTACCAATAGAATTATAATAATTAGCAGAACAGAGGATTTTAAGCGCATTAAAAAAAATTTGAACACAAAAGTAAGCGAAATATTTTACTTATAAATTCAAATTAACTTAATCGATTTTGACCTTTTTTACAGTTATATCGCCATCAACACTTTTCAGGTTGAGCCAATTCTTTTTAACCACAAATTTATCAATCTGTATTTTACCATTTTGACTTTCGGCCTTGACATTGGCATCTCGAGTAACGACAGAGATATCTCCGCTATAAGTGTTTATGTTTGCATTAGCCTCAGAAACATTTAGGGAGCAAATGCCTGATTTTGTATTCACGGAGATGTTGTCATAATTACCATTTATAAATACCGACCCGTATTTGGAATCGATAGTCAGGTCAGTCTGTTTAGGTATTTTTAGGCTTACTTCAACCGAAAACACTTGAGTGGAAGTCATTTTGTTATCTCCATATTCTAAATGAATTGGATAGATGTCCTTGATGAAAAGCGTTTCATTTTCAACATAATAGTCAAAATGCAAGTCGTTTTTGTAGGTGCTTTCAGCTGAAGATCTAAATTCGAAAGTAAATGATTTGCTATTATTTACTGTAATTTTTGAAATCTGTTTAGCTTCAAATTTTACATTTTTTATGCTTCGGTCTTCGATAGAAAACCCAGAAATATTCTGAGAATATCCTAATAAAGTATTGAATGAAAGAAGGATAAATGTAAGGCCTTTAATCGTTTGTATACCAAATTGATTTATTAAAAGGCTAACTATTTTAATTATTACTCGCAAAGTTCTTTTTAATTTTGTCAACAATCGTTTGGGCAAGTTTTTCCTTACTTTCGAAGGTCCATCCTCCGACATGAGGTGTTAAAATTACATTTTTCATTGCAATCAAGGCTTTGAACGCCGACGGCATTTCTTCTTTGTTTGCAAATAATTTTTCAAATGATGTTTTTTCATACTCAAGGACATCTAGACCGGCTCCTTTTACTTTGCCACTTTGGAGTGCTTGCACCAAATCGTTCGTGTTTATTACATTTCCTCTAGCGGTGTTTACCAACCATAATTTGTTTTTAAATTTATTTAAAAAATCCGAAGTCACCATTTGGTGGGTAATCGGTGTCTGAGGAACATGTAGGCTTAGAATTTGGGTGTTTTCAAAAAATGTATCTAAGGAAACTTGTGTGGCATTCTCGTCGCCAACATCATCCTTTATGTCATAGCAAATGGTGTTGCATCCTAAGCCTTGTAATCGCTTCGCAAAGGCTTTACCCATATGTCCATAACCGATTATTCCTACTGTTTTTCCCATGATTTCTTCACCACGGTTTTCTTCCCTTAGCCAAATGCCATTGGTAACCTCATAATGAGAAATGAAAAAGCGATTCATTAGGCTCAAAAATAGGCCTAAGGCATGTTCTGCCACAGCATCTCTATTTCCTTCAGGAGCGTTTAACAGTTTAATTCCTCTTGCTTTTGCATAGTCCACATCTATATTCTCCAAGCCAGCACCAACTCGTCCAATGAATTTTAGATTTTCTGCTTTTTCTAAAAAACCCTTGTCTATTCGAAAGCGGCTTCTAATGATAAAACCATCATAGTCTTTAATAATTTCCTCAATTTCAGTTTTTGATGAAGTGTAATTTTCTTCGTTTATAAATCCTAAATCTTCAAGCTGTTGGATAAGTAGCGGATGGTTTTTATCTAAATGGAGAATTCTCATGATGTTTTATAAAAGCGTTGAATAATATCTGAAGGTATTCTTGCCGGTTTTTGGGTGTCCAATTTCACAAAACACCATTTGGCCAAAGATTGAAAAATGATTTGACCTGTGTCTTCATGAATTATCTCTGTTTTTCTTTCTGAAGTTGCTGTGGAGTAGCTTTGTATATGCGTATTGATAACCAATTTGTCGTTAAGTACTGCTTGTTTTTTATAGGTCAACTCATGCTGCATGATCATCCAACCATAGGTGTTTTGGATTTCACTTGTTGTAAATTTATTCCAATGTTCTTTAGAAATTTCCAAAGCCCACTTTACATATGCAAGATTATTTACATGATTAAAATGATCTATAACAGAGGATTGTACAGAAACTTTTTTGGAATAAATTATCGGTTCAAGGGCCATTTGTTTTTTAAAAATCTAGCATATGTTTTGCTAGTGCAAAAAATATTAAAAGTCCAAAAATATCGTTGCTTGTTGTTATGAAAGGTCCTGTTGCAATCGCAGGATCTATATTGTACTTGTCTAACATGATGGGTACAAAAGTGCCGATTAATGACGCAATTAATACCACAACGATTAATGAAATAGAAATTGTAAATGGCAAACTCAAATCGCTTCCACCTAAAATTAGATATGCTCCAGCAAACAAAATAATGGAAAGGACGATGCCGTTTATGATGTTTAATCCAACTTCTTTGATAAGGCGTTTCCAAACGGAGCCAGTAAGTGTGCCCTTTGCAAGACCTTGAACGATAATTGCGGAAGATTGGACACCAACATTTCCAGCCATGGCCACGATTAATGGCATGAAGAAGAAAAGGGATTTATATTCCTCTAAAGCCGATTCGTATTGTCGTGCAACCAATACAGCCAAAAAACCTCCAAACAGTGCCAAAACCAACCATGGCAGTCTTGCTCTTGTAAGTTGCCATATGCTATCATCGGCATCGACATCTTCGGAAATACCAGCGGCCATTTGGTAATCTTTTTCTGCTTCTTCGGTAATAAAATCTAAAATGTCATCGACTGTAATTCTGCCCACTAATCTGCCAATTTCGTCTATAACTGGGATTGCTTCAAGGTCATATTTTTGCATGATTCTGGCAACATCTTCAGCAGGAGTATGCACATCTACGTAATCTACATTTTCGATATAAATGTCTTCAATGTTTGCTGTTCTTGGCGCAGTGATCAGGTCTTTGAGGGACAACCTTCCCTTTAGTTTTCCTTTGTTGTCTATCACATAGATCGAGTGGACGCGAGTGACATTTTCGGCTTGGTCGCGCATTTCCTCCATGCAACCCGTCACACTCCAATTTTCGTTTACTTTAATAAGCTCTTTAGCCATCAAACCACCAGCGGTATCGTCATCATAGCGCATTAACTCTGCGATATGTTTGGCATGGCTTCGGTCTTCAAGGTTATTTAAAACCTCATCTTTAAGAGGAATGGAAAGTGTAGAAATGATGTCTGTCGCATCATCGGTGTCCATCTCTGCAATTTCGTCTGCAATTTCCTGGGCAGTAAGGTTGTCGAGCAGTTTTTCTCTGTCATCTTCATCAATCTCCATCAGGACTTCTGCAGTTTTTGTACTGTCTAGAAGTTTTACTATGTATGTTGCTTGGTCGAGGTTGAGGCTATCCAATATTTCTGCAATATCGGCATGATGCATATCACCAAGATGAGACAATAACTCTTGATTATCTCCTTGTTCAATCAAAAATTCGATCTTCTCAATAAGCGATTTTGAAACTTCAAATTGCATCTTGTTGGTTAACTCTATAAACTCTACATAACTTAAACGCTCTGGTCGTTTAGCAAATATAGGGTCTACTTTTAAAACATCACTAAGGTTAAAGGTTTTTAAACTGTTTCTTAAAGTTTTACGTCGCTGTTGAAATGCTGTTTTTACCACTTTGAAAAAAAGTTGCTCATCACATCCCAATTGAAAATTTGTTCGGCGTTTAAGTTTAATAACCCCACTATCAACTTTTGGTGGTGGTTTGAAAACAGTGGGCGGAACAGTAAACAAATATTCAGCTTCGTAAAAGGCTTGAGTCAACACAGATAAAATGCCGTAGGTTTTATTTCCGCTTGATGCACAGATGCGCTGAGCTACTTCTTTTTGAAACATGCCGACAAATTCGGGAATCATTTTTCTGTTTTCTAGTGTTTTGAATAGAATTTGACTAGAAATGTTATATGGAAAATTCCCTACGATTCCAACCTCTTGAGAAGAAAAAAGTTCATTTAAATCTGCTTTTAAAAAGTCTTGATTTATAATTTTGAAATTGGATTCTAAATCATTTTTCAAGTGGGTTTCTAGATAATTTATAGATTCCCTATCTATTTCAAAAGCAACGACATCTATTGGTTTAGCAATTAAAAATTGAGTAAGCACACCAGTACCAGGTCCAATTTCTATCCATTTTGAAATCGATTTTTCATCAATGGCATCTGCAATACGTTCAGCAACAGATAAGTCTCTTAAAAAGTGTTGACCAAGATGCTTTTTGGCACGAACTTTCTGCAAATTACTTTTATCATAAAAGTTCTGGTTGGCCATAATTTCAAGGTATGAAAGTTAGAATGCAAAATCGAAGTCTGTGTTGTCCTTTTCTTTTTTATCTTCTGGTTTAACTTCGTCATTACATTCAACTTGAATGCTTAAGGTATTTGGTTCTTCAAAAGATTCTTTAGAAAGAATAAAATCTTCGTCATTATACAAATCTTTCATATACATGCCCCATATCGGCAGTGCCATGGTGGCTCCTTGGCCGTAGGTAATGCTGTTAAATCTTACTGAACGATCTTCGCCGCCAACCCAAACACCGGTAGCCAAATCGGGCACCATTCCTATAAACCAGCCGTCACTTTGATTTTGAGTTGTTCCTGTTTTGCCTGCAATGTCATTTTCAAAATCATAGGGATATCCAGTAACTACCTTTTTGTAAACAGCATTGTTTACCGCCCAAGCTCCCCTGAGGCGTCGTCCTGAACCGTGTTTTGTAACACCTTCTAATAATTTTACTGTAACATAAGCAGTCTCATGACTCACTACATCTCTACTTTCTGGTGTATGCTGGTACAAAACAGTACCATTTTTATCTTCAATTCTCTCGACATAATAAGGTGAGACATAAACACCTTTATTGGCAAAAGTACTGTAGGCAGACACCATTTCGTAAACACTTAAATCTGGTGTGCCCAATGCAATGGATGGATAAGGTTCTATCCTTCTGGTGTCAATGCCTAGCTTTTCTGCTAGATCGACAACAGGTTGAGGTCCAGTTTGATCGATTACTCTTGCTGTAATGGTATTTACACTTTCTGCCAATGCTTTTTTCAGGGTTTTTATTTCGCCATAATCGTCAGAAGAGTTTTTTGGTGTCCAATCTTCCAACAGGCCGTGTTTTCCTTTAGGTATGGTAAATAGCGTGTTTGGATATTCCATACATGGCGATATATGTAACTGATCTATGGCGGTAGCATAGACCAAAGGTTTGAATGTCGAACCAACTTGTCGTTTGGCTTGTTTGACATGTTCGTATTTAAAATTTTCAAAATCTATTCCGCCAACCCAAGCTTTTATGGCGCCTGTTTGTGGCCTCATGGACATCATGCCTACATTTAAAAAACGCTTGTGGTAGTAGATTGAATCTCTAGGCGTCATAATGGTATCTATTTTTCCATTCCAACTGAACACCTTCATTTTGGCAGGTTTGTCAAAGGTAGCCAATATGGAATCGTTTGACATTCCTTCTCGTTTTAAAATCTTAAAACGGTCAGAGTTTCTAATGGCTTGATTGATGATTTTATCAATCTCTTCGTTTGTTACACTTCTAAATGGCGCTGTTTTGTTGTATTTGTTTCGGTTATCAAATTCTTTCTGAAGGTTTTTCATGTGCAGCTGTACTGCATTTTCTGCGTATTGTTGTGCATCGGAATCCAAGGTTGTATAGATTTTAAGGCCGTCTCGGTACAAATTGTATTTTGTGCCATCTGGTTTACGATGTTCATCAATCCATTTGTTCATGAATTTTTTAAGTTCTGCCCGAAAGTAGGTTGCTTGCCCATCGCTCGAATATTCTGGCGTATAATTGATGGTTAAAGGCAATGCTTGCAACGAATCCTTTTCTTTTTCAGTTAAAAAATCATTTCTATACATCTGAAAGAAAACTTGATTTCTGCGATCCAAAGAGTTTTTCTTGAATTTTTCTCGGTATGGATTATAGAGCACAGAATTTTTGAACATGGCTACTAGTGTCGCAGACTCTTCGATGTTTAAGTCTTCTGGTTCTTTTCCAAAGTAAACTCTAGCAGCAGAACGTATGCCCACGGCACCACGTGTAAAATCATAGATGTTAAAGTACATGGCTATGATTTCGTTTTTCGTGTATTGTTTTTCTAGTCTAATGGCAATTACCCATTCCTTAATTTTTTGAGTCAACCTATTGAGAAGCCCCGTTTTGTTCATGTCTGTGAACAGTTGCTTTGCCAATTGCTGAGATAATGTACTGGCACCACCTTTCTTGCCAAGATATGCGATGGCCCGAAGTGTCCCTCTAGCATCTATCCCCGAATGATCGTAATAGCGTTCGTCTTCTGTAGCCACCAAAGCATTTACAAGGTGATCTGGCAGTTTGTCAAATTCTACGGGTGTACGATTTTGTTTAAAGTATTTTCCCAAGGTTTTTCCATCCTGAGAAATTATTTCTGTGGCGAGATTAGTTTTTGGATTTTCTAAATCGTCAAAAGGCGGCATGGGTCCGAAAAGGCCTATACTTGCCAGAACAAAAACAGAAACAGCGAATAGACATAAAAAGGTATAGAATACCCAAAACCTTTTCACAAACGGTCTTTTATTGAAATTGCTTTTCTTTTTATTCATTACTATTCTTTTTATGAGGTTTGTAACTAAATCCTACTTCTTCAACTCCGCTAAGTTCAGCTAGAGGTATGGTTTGATTGTATACTCTCATGGCTTGTTTTACTTTAAAACGATATGTGCCACTTTCTGAAAACTGTTTGGCTTCTTTGTACCACAACCAATTGTTTTTTAAACTGCCTATGCCTTCTCCCATTAATTTTCCATTGGGATAAGCCATTTTGTATTCCAGTGTATCTACTTCTACTTTACCTTTTGGAAATTCGAGCGAAGTGATGATAAACAGATTACTGTATTTGTACTCTTGAGTGTTCTTAATATGTATAAACAAATCAAATTGGGTTATAGTATCTGATGTTTCAAAATTAAATTGAAAAATACTGTCCTTATGCCAAGTGCCAGACGTTTTCTTAAACTCAAAAAAGGTTGCTTCTGGTTCACAAGCACTTAAAGCAATTAAGGCCATAAAAAGGAACATCAGTTTTTTACTCATTAGCCTTTATTCTTTTTAGAATTTTGTGGTCTTCTCCTATTTCTTTTATTTCTTCTTTTATTTCTATTCGGTTTGTCAAAACGGGTAAGACTATCTTGACCAACAACATTGTTGAAGTCTATACTTTGTACACTTTTTTCTTCTACATAATCCTCTAAACAATCCACTGGATTTTTAGCTTTTTCGGCATTGATAATTGTTTTGACGTCATCAACATTGAGTTCGTGCCATTGGTTAGGTTGGTCGTAATACGCATACCACATTTTACGGTTGAAGATGTCCATTTTTTGAAACGCGGCCTTTCCCTTTTTGGTAAAGAGCTTCGTTTCTGGTTTTGGAAAATCTTTCAATGCTTCGAGGTACATATCCAGTTCGTAATTTAAACAGCATTTTAATTTGCCACATTGCCCTGCCAGTTTTAAAGGATTGAGCGATAGTTGCTGATACCTTGCTGCCGCAGTTTTTACCGATCTAAAATCTGTTAACCAAGTCGAACAACATAATTCTCTACCACAAGAGCCAATACCACCTAATCGAGCGGCTTCTTGTCTTAGGCCTATCTGTTTCATTTCGATCCGAACTTTGAATGAATAGGCATATTCCTTAATTAGCTGTCTGAAATCCACCCTTTGGTCTGCCCTATAATAAAAAACAACTTTCGAACCATCGCCTTGAAATTCGATGTCGCTTATTTTCATTTTGAGGTTAAGTCGAATAGCTATTTGTCTGGCTTTTACTTTTATTTCTTCCTCTTTAGCTCTGCATTTTTGCCATACATCGATGTCCTTCTGGTTGGCTTTTCGGTAGATTTTGGGATGTTTATCTGGATCTGCAGTTGCTTTCTTTTTTTTCATTTGAACTTTAACCAATTCTCCAGTCAAACTTACGGTACCAATATCGTGGCCAGGATGAGATTCTGTAGCGACGACATCGCCTATAAACAGTGATAAGTTTTCTGTATTGTTAAAAAATTCTTTCCTTCCATTTTTAAAACGAACCTCAACCATTGGATTAGGTTTCTGATCTTCTGGGAGTTGCATGTTAGACAACCAATCGAAAACTGACAACTTATTGCAACCATCTGTTCCACATGTCCCATTATTTTTACAGCCTTTTGGCGTTCCGTCTTTCCCACTTGCACATGAATTGCACCCCATTATTTATATATATTGAAATCGGATCATTCCGATTGATGAAACAAATTCGTAAATATATTAATTTTTAAATCTATTATTGAAATTGAAGTTTAAAACGAAGCCTTAAGTTGAATTTTTTTCTCGTTCAATTTCTTGTTTTACAGCTTTGATAAGCGCTTCACCTCTCAAACCTCTGGCGATGATTATTCCTTCTTTGTTGATCAAAACGTTATCAGGAATGCCATTTACATTGTAAATCAAATAAGGATCGGCATTCGTGCCAGATTTGTCCCATAAGTTTATCCACTGTAATTCAAACTTATCTATCGCCTTTGATAAAGCTTGTTTCGATTCGTCTTCAGAAATCCCAACAATTTCAAAACCATCCTTATGATAAGTGTTGTAGGCTTCTTTTAGACTTGGAAATTCCTTAAGGCATGGCACACACCAAGAAGCCCAAAAATCGATGAGTATGAGTTGGCCTTCAAAATCAGAGAGGCTTACATCCTCGTTTTCAAGATTTTTCATGGAAAAATCGACATATTGATCGCCTACCTTCAGATTGTTTTGAAGTTCTAAATAGCGTTGTATGGATTTTCCGTAACTCGAATTTTGAATGTCTGAACTAAAATTTTCAAAATAGTCTTCTACGGTTTCTTTTTCTAGAGAAGTGGTGTAAAAATCTAAAGTTGAAGCACTTACATACGAATTTGGATTGTTTTTGATGAAAGCTTTCTCTATGCTAAGGTGGCTAGACCAAATCTTTTTCAACTCTTGTTTCGCAATTTTTTTGAGGCTATCTGATGTAGCTTCGTCGTCAATAATTGTATTTAAACTGTCTCTTTTTTTTCTGTATTTCCAAATAGGCGTCCACAGCCTTTGGCTGTCTAATTGAGCGTTGGAACCTGTTATTTGCGCATCTTTAAACTTTCCATCGTCAGCTTTAAAATAAATTTCACCTTCTTCTAACCATATCGTTGTATGATTTCTGGAATTTTGAATGTATAAATCAAATTTTTTTGGGTGTTCTAAAGTGCCTTTAAATGAAAATTGATTATCGACAACTTGTGTCGAATCATAAGTGTTATTATCGAGTAATAAAAACACCCAAGCGTTATTTTCTATTCCACTTACTTCCGCCTTTAAAATGAATTCACCATTTTTTGAATTTTCAGTAGGACTACAACTTGATAACGCAATGCATAATAGTAAGGCAAATAATATTCTATTCATTTAAATTTATTGAACAGTTATTTCTAAAGTTTTTATAATGTTGTCTGAGGAATTGCCAACGTGAATTGTATAGATTCCTTTTTCAATGTTCCAGTCTGCAAGGGTTTCGTCGTAAAATGCAAGCTCTTCAATAGGGATGGTTATTGAAGCATTTGCTGTTTCCCCTTTTTTGACTTCAACTTTTTGAAAGCCTTTCAGTTCTTTAAGCGCCCGTTTCACTTTAGACTCAGGCTTGCCAACATAAACCTGAACCACTTCCGCACCATCGTAATCTCCCGTGTTTTTTAAATCGCATGAGATGGTAAATGCATCATCTTTAGCAAGTTCGGTTTTATTTACGGTGATGTTACTCATCTCGAAAGTCGAATAAGACAATCCGAAACCAAAGGCATATTCTGGTTCTATGTTTTTGGTGTCATGCCAACGGTAACCCACCAAAATATCCTCTTTGTATTCTGTTGTAAGATTGACGCCTGGATAAGATTCGGCTCCAAAAGAATGCGCTCCGTTGTCTTCGAGTTTTTTAGGAAATGTAAAAGGCAGTTTGCCTGATGGATTTACATCGCCACTGATAATGTCCGCAATGGCATGTCCAGCCATAGAGCCTAAATACCAACTTTGTAAAATGCCTTTAACTTTAGATTTCCATGGGATTTCAAAGGCATTACCAGTTAATGAAATGAATCCTAGATTGGAGTTAACTTTCAATAGGTCTTCAATAATAGTATTTTGATCAAAAGGTAATTCGTATTGTCGTCGGTCATCGCCTTCACAATCTTGTAAATGGCTTTTGTTTAAACCGCCAACAAATAGAACGACATCTGCTTTTTTTGCAATGGCCAAAGCTTCAACTTTTAAAGAATCTGCATTGTATGGTGATGGCGTAATTTTATCATAAACCGAAGGTCCTGTGTGATAGCTTAAGGCGTGCAAGATTGTGGCGTTTTTGTACCTTTCTTTCAAACCTTGTAAAGGCGAGATTTCAAATTTCGGTTTCAGTTCAGAAGATCCACCACCTTTGGTCATGGAGCGTGTTGCATTTTCGCCAATTACGGCTATCGTCAAGCCTACTTTATCCTGAATAGGGAAGAAGTTGTCTTCATTTTTTAAAAGTACAATGCCATCAGTTGCTATGTTTCGTGCAACATTTTGATGTTCTATAGTGTTGGCACTACCCAAAGGGCGGTTATTGTCCATGTTTGTTCTATAGCGTAACCTAAGGACACGTCTTACTTTATCGTTCAGAACTGTTTCTGGAATTTCTCCATGTTTAAGAGCTTTTAAAAAAGGCTTAGCCAAATAGTAATTGTCATAATGGTTTAGAGTGGTGGTTCCAAGGCCATCTGTTCCCGTTCCCATTTCGATGTCAAGCCCGTAGAGTGCAGCTTTTTTTGTGTCATGTGCCGAGCTCCAATCGCTAACAACAACCCCATCAAAATTCCATTCTCCTTTCAAAATATCATTCATCAACAGTTCATGATGCGTGGTGTACTCGCCTCGAAATTTATTGTAAGCACCCATTATGGCCCATGTATTGCCCTTTAAAACACTGGCTTTAAAAGCAGGTAAATATATTTCATGAAGCGCTCTGTCGCTTACTTCCACACTTACTTTGTCTCTGTTGAGCTCCTGATTGTTAAGTGCGTAATGTTTGACACATGCAGCAACGCCATTTTTTTGAACACCTTGTACGTAAGGCACTACTAATTGTGAGGCCAAAAAAGGATCTTCGCCCATGTATTCGAAATTCCGTCCATTAAGAGGTGTTCTGTAGATGTTTACACCAGGACCAAGCAGTACATCTTTTTTGCGGTATCGCGCTTCTTCACCAAGACTAAATCCATATTCGCCAGCCAGTTTTGGGTTAAAAGTTGCTGCCAAACAGGTCAAGGCAGGAAATGCCGTGATCGAGTCGTTTGTCCAACCCGCATAACCCCAATTGTCCCAATTGATTTCTGCGCGAACACCGTGAGGCCCATCGGCCATCCAAAGTTCTGGAATGCCAAGGCGCTCGACACCTTTTGTGCTAAATTTGGATTGAGCATGTACCAATCCCACTTTTTCTTCTAAAGTTAAGATGTCAAGTATGGAATCTATTTTGGCTTCAACAGCAGAAGATGTTAATGGTGACGATGTTGAGTGTTGTTCTTTTGATGGATTACAGGCCACAAGAAAAATAATTAATAGAGTAAATAGTTGAATTTTAAAACGTTGGTTCATTAGACTTGGCTTTATATTATGACTTATTTTTTTGGTTGAGTTTTCTTTTTATAAACCATTTCGTTAAGAAACCAGACAAAAATAGCATAGATTCCACCACCGAATACAATACAGATAACCAACTGAATGATAAAGTCGTAAGTGGTTTCGAATCGGCGATTGGTAAAGAAATAATCGTAAGCGCTAAGGACAACAAATAACAAGATGCCAAAGCTTAAGCCTGTAGTGTAGAAGTGTTTTTTAAAGCCTTTTTCTCTTGTTTTTTCCCATTTTTCGACGAACGGATCTTTGTTATTTTTCATGATAATGAGTTTAACTCGAAATTACTATTATTTCTTGACATATCACTTTTTTGAGCCAAGTAAGTACTAGCAATAGAGTGTTTTTTGGTTAAAATATGTCTAGGTCATACGATCTAAGCGTTAACTATATTCATCTATAAAAACGCTTTGAATTTTAAACTTGAATGAGTTTTTTAAAATCGAAATTTTGAAATAACAGGAACTTTTAGACCTGAAAAACTAACTTTGAATTTAATAAAAATGCTAATTTTAAATTCGAAATTTCCGCATGATGTGTTACTTTCGATGACAGAATAATCCGCTATGTAAAACCAAAAAATACTTTTGCCATTAAATTTGAAAATTATAAAACAAAAATGAAAATAGTAGTTTTAATCTTAATGATACTTGCATGTAGCAATGTTCATTCACAATTTAGTCCATATATTCCGGCCAAGTTGATTTTAAAATCAGGAGATACTTTACATAGAATCACTGGAAAAATTAAGAAAAATTCTTTCAAGTATAAATTGGATAGTGACTCCAAACCTATAAAAGTGGATTTTTCAAAAATAATCAGTATTGAAATGGGTGCTGGTAGCAACAAAAGACTTGTAGAATATTTTCAAATCAATGGACAAAATAAGTATGTTGGTGTTGAGAAAGTTATGCAAGGTAATCGTTTGGAAGTCTATGGTCTAGACTATACTTATACCAATACGATGGCAGGTGGAATGGCAATGTCTGGTATGGCAACGAACTATTATGTAAAGAAAAAGGGAGAAACCAAAGTGACCTTTATTGGAGATTATGATGCCATCTTGGGCGAGTTTAAAATCAGAGTCAATCGATACTTCGCAGACTGTGAGTTGCTTTTAAAAAAACTTGAAACTAAAGAAATTAGGTTAAGAGATGGTTTTGAAAAAATTGCTAAGTTTTATATAAAAAATTGTGAGTGAAGCGTATAGAGAAGCCTAGATTTTGTTACAAATGATTTGTTGAAGGGCGTTTATTTCAACTTATGAGCAATACAAATTAGGTTGAACACATATAATGCATTAGCATTTATCCCAATGCAATAACGACTAAAAAGTCTGCTCAATTAATGTTTTTACAATCCACCAAAATGGTGATTTTCTACATTTGATACTCAAATCGACCTTTATGAGGTAATTGGTTATGCTTTTTATATTCCAATTTAGTATTTGTCATAATCTTCTATATGCTAAAAAAATTGTCTTTAGGCTCAAGAAACCCTGATTTGCAAATGATGAATTTAAAAATTAAACTTCAAGGTTCATATTATATTGCCAAGCTGCTATATCTTTAAAAATCATAATTCTTTATTCCTTGTTCAATATTTTTTAGCCTGAATAATGAACAAGGAACCCTGATTTAAGAATGATGAATGAAAATTTCAAACTTCTTTATTCGTTAATCCTTGTTCGATATTCTTTTAGCCTGAATAATGAACAAGGAACCCTGATTTACGAATGATGAATTAAAATTTCAAACTTCATAATTCGTTATTCCTTGTTCAATATTTTTTAGCCTGAATAATGAACAAGAAACCCTGATTTAAGAATGATGAATGAAAACTTCAAAAATCGTAATTCGTTAATCCTTGTTCGATATTCTTTTTATTTGAATAACGAACAAGAAACCCTGATTTACCAATGATGAATGAAAACTTCAAAAATCATAATTCGTTAATCCTTGTTCGGTATTCTTTTAGCCTGAATAATGAACAAGCCATTTTTGCTCCAACTCATGTATAACTTTTAACTTTTAAGTTATTACTGATTTTAAAAACCTTTCGTCAATCAAAATGAACATTTTTACCATTCAGTATGTACAATTGGGTCGCAGTCTACCTTAGCCTAAGTGGTTTTATGACACCAAAAAAAGACCTTTTTCAATAATAAATCATCATTCGTTACATTTGCTAAATATTGTCAACTTAACGTGAAAATATCACCAAAAGCGAAAAGAAATATTTCAAGGATTACTCCCTTTGCGATCATTTGGTTAGTGAGTGGATGGATTACAGACATCACAGAGATAGGAGCAACACGTAATCAAGACCTCATTCCAGATACGGATATTTCCTTAACCATTCCAGTGTTGATTTTTGCAAGCCTAGCCAATATCGTCGTTGGACTGATTGTAGGACTTCTGGAAGTGGTCTATCTAGAAAAGAGATTCTCAAACCGGACATTGAGTGCTAAGTTTTTTTATAAATTTTTAATCTACCTTGCCTTATTTATCATCATTATAGTCATCTTGTATCCTTTAGCATACGCCCTTGACAATGGAATAAGTGTATTAAAAATGGATGCTTGGCAGGCTTTGGGTAGATTTCTAATAAGTATTTCATTTCTTATTACCATACTTCATTTGTCTGTAAGGCTTACGGTGTGTTTGATCTATTCTGCTATAAGTGAAAACTTAGGGCATCATGTATTTTTGAATTTCATTTACGGCAAATACCATCAACCTAAAATTGAAAAGCGGATTTTCATGTTTCTAGACATGAAATCCTCGACGACAATAGCCGAAAGTCTAGGTCATATAAAATACTTCAAACTACTGGAAACCTATTACAATATTATGTCGGACTCCATTATCAATTCGCTTGGTGAAGTTTACCAGTATATTGGAGATGAAATCGTAATTTCATGGACGCCTGACAAAGGTTTCAGCCAAGCAAACTGCATTAAATGTTTCTTCGATATTAGAGATCATCTCCATGAGAGTAATGAAGTATTTTTTCGTGAATTTGGCTTCAAAATTGGTTTTAAAGCTGGAATTCACTTCGGCGAAGTCACTATAGGAGAAATAGGAGCCTTAAAAAAGGAAATCGTATTTACAGGTGATGTTCTTAATACGACCGCCAGAATCCAAAGCCTATGTAATCAACTAAAATCAGACTTACTTATTTCGGGAGCCATTAAGGATTTATTACCTCAATCCAGTTATCAGTATAGCCCCAAAGGAGAGATAGAACTAAAAGGAAGGCATAAGAAAGAAGAACTGTTTAGCGTAAGTATATAAAATAGGTTGATTTTAGTCATGTCAAATGATTTGTGATGTGTCTGTCTTTGTATTTTGACTATTTTTTTGAAGAATAGCGAGACTTGAGAGAATGTAGTGATTAAACAAAATTGAAAAACTAGTGTATGTTTGGGATATATGCTAGTTGGGCTTAATTTTGATGAGACCGTGCCAACCAGATTAATAAATGAATAATAATGACAAAAAAAATTATACGACCGATTCTGATTTCAAGTATACAAGTTATTGGATTGGCTATTATTCATGATTTAGCATATTCTTTTTTTCCTATGCATCATAAGTCGGTTGGATTTGGATTGACAATTATTACAACTGGAATAATTCTTTCTATTTCTCTTTTGGCATTCAATTTTTATCTTGAGTTTAAAAATGGTAGTATTTATTTGGTTGGACTGATACTATTAATTATTACAAGTATTTTTCCAATTATGGTAATTGACTATAGACCACTTAGAGCCTTATTTCTTATTTTGTTATCATTCAGCGGATTTTTATCTTCAATAATGATTAGCAAGTGGAAAATTAAAAATAAACTTGATTCAAAAAGTAAATTTCATAGGACAGTAACAAGCTATTACAATGATTTAGCCGGAGAGAAAATTCCAAGTGAATTATTAAGAGAGCTAATCAATAGGATAACAGAGACCCAGTATAATGATTACAAGAGATTTTGGAAACAGTATCCAAAATCAAGGAAACGATATTCAAGACTAAAAATTGAGGATTTAGAACATCCTTTTACACATTATATTTTGACGGATTTTTTTAAAGACAGAGACTTTGAAAATTATAAAAGATACTCTATGATACTTTTAAAAATGACAGAGGTAGAATTTAGTGATTATGAGACAAGAAAACATCAATATGAAACGAAATAAAAACTAAGCAAAACACACAATATAAAACAATTGGGGTTCAGTGGTTTGCGAGTCTTTATTTTTCAAACAAACTTTTTCAACAGTGGTTACAGATGTGATCCGAAAACCCAAACGTTTCAAATGCGAAAGGTTAACGTAAAGCTCATGAAAAAAATCTGTATAGCATTAATATTTCTACTTTTAGCTTGTCAGTCTAATGAAAGAGAATACATTAGATTGCCGCATGGTGATTTTGACAATTATTCACATCATGCAAATGGAATAAAACCTGTTCTATTCGTGGAACAATATTCAGAAGAAACATTCAGGTTTATTTATAATGACACTGTTTATTCAAAAATCGATTCCACGTTGCATAGCAAACTTTATGATCTTAAGTTTGATAATATGCCAAGAGATGAATTTCCATTTGAGGTTCACATCATCTTAATGAGTTCTCTAAAATATCAATATTATCGGGAACTCATCAAAGAGTTGCAAAAATCAACATTTCAAACATTTGTCCTTTATCTCGATAATGGAAATAAAATACGTAAAAAGTATACGCCATTATTTGATACAGAAACTGAATACTTGGATCCCAGATTAAAAAATTATTTTCAACCTTTTGAATCTAAACAATTGACGGAACCCTTTATTTCAGAAAACAAATACGTTCGCACACTAGTAAGTAAAAATAAAATAACAATTTTTGATCCGAATAAGGATGTTGTTTACAATTACAAATCTTTTATTTCCAAAAACGAAGGCATATTGAACATGTATCAAATAGACAGCAGCGCAACTTATCAAGATTATATTGACTTTACAATTTTGGCAATGAAACCCATTATGGAGTTAAGAGATAGTTTGATTTCAAGTGGATATACACTAGAACAGGCTAAAAAAATGTATCCTATGGCCATGATTGAAAAGAGCCTACCCTAACACGCATCGACAAAGATGGCGTAAGGGTGTTTCATGAACAGGTTTGGGATTTATACCTTAATTTTACGATTGAAAACAAAGCGCAACAGTTTTTAGGTTGATATTGATGGAAAAACAAACCCTAAACCTACACATAATGAAAAATCTGATTTTATTATCAATTTTAATTTCAATAGTAAGTTGTAATCGAAATAAGTCTAACGACACTAAGTATAAATCTGAAGCTAAAAAGGCAATTCAAGCAGATTCTTTTCGAAATAGTCTAGATTCCATTAAGGATCATGAAATGGAAATCGAGCTAAATTCTTCTGTGTTAGTTGATGTCTTGACAAAATTTGAAGATACTAATGAATACTACATTGCATTGGGTTTTAAAAATCAATATTCAGATTCAATTGTCAACATAGTTGAAAAGACTCACGGAGAAACAATTTTTCAAAACGAATTAGAATCAAGAGTTAGAGTTCCCGATACCATCGCTCAAAAATATTTTTCTACAAATGGACTTGATCAGCTTATTGTATTTAACAAAAAACAAGCAGTGATAGACACGATTTCATTAAGTCGGTATGAGTTTTATAGCGGCGCTATTGAAAGTGGCTACGTGGCAACCTATGGTATTACAAATCAATTGGATGAGGTCAATATTGCGATTTCAACCAACACCATAGATGCGTTAAAACTGAAAAAGGTGCCTGAACCAATTTCTATCCCAAGTCAGAACCTAGAATTGCTTAAAAATAGACCATATGATTTTGATGAAATATTTTCACAGACTTCAATTAGGTATAAATCAGATACCATAACTGTTATTTCATTTGGCAATTATTCAAAATCAGAAAACTACTTGCACCTGTATAAGAACGGAAATTTAACAGATTCAATAACCAACGATTATTTAGCTGTATCCGCTTTAATGGCAATACCTTTGGCAACGGAGAGCGAACTTACTTATGTCTATTCTGGATTTAAACCCGATACCGATTGGTTGTGGAATGGTTTAATGGGAATAGATTTAAAAAATTGGAAACTTGTACTATACGAGGAAAATCGAATAAAAAGGTAGGACAGATAAATACGTTTTGGGCAAGAAGAAGTTTTACAAAAGATTTTCAAACCAAATAATTTTGGCTTTAGCTGAAAATGAAACGGTTGATGCCTTTGGATTGAGTCTGATTGAAAATGGTAATAGAGTTAGGGTAAATAGTGGTTGTGATGGAGAGAGTCGTTATGAATTTGGAGAATCTTTAGAAATAGAATTTGCCAATAGTCAAATAAAAAGCAATTGAAATATCAAGAAAATCATAGCTGCAAAATCAATTCAGATAATCTTCTAGTTTACAAATCAACATTTGGACTTTTGGGTTGAAGTTTTATACGGTTGATTCCTATTCTTCATCATCAAAGATTTCGTTTATTTAAAGTATTTTTGGGTTATACTTACGGTATATAGTGCAGCTTGTTGAAATTAGATTAAGAACAAATTAGCTCTTTAAAATTGATAAATTATGCATAACAGCTCAATGATGCGAATGAAGTGGTTCATTGACGAATACGCTTCGCGAATAAATAAGGAAAACATTAAAGTTCTTGATGTTGGAAGTTATAATGTAAATGGTTCTTACAAGGATTTATTTACCGACGAAAAATACGATTATACAGGACTTGATATGGAGGAAGGACCTAATGTAGATATTATTCTTGACAAACCATATGATTGGAGTTCGATTAAAACGGACTCTTATGATATTGTTATTTCGGGACAAGCTTTTGAGCACATTGAATTTTTTTGGATAACAATGTCCGAAATGGCAAGAGTTTTAACAAAAGATGGTCTTATTTGCATAATTGCACCTAATGGATTCGCAGAACATCGTTATCCTGTTGATTGTTATCGTTTTTTCTCAGATGGAATGATTGCATTGGCAAGATATGTCAATTTAGAGGTTTTGCATGCACATACAAATTGTGCTCCTGTCGATTCTAAAGATGAAGAATGGTATAGTGAAAATAATGCTGATTCTATTCTTGTTGCAATAAAAAAATATAGTGGTCAACCAGCTTTTATTAACACCAAAACCTACGAATGTATTCCTGCAGAACATGAAAAACTGAGAAAAGGATTTATTCCTCCAAAGAAAATTACAAAAACACATACAAAAATGTCATTACGAGTAATTTTAAGCAAGATATTGTTACGACTTTATAATATTGTGAATAAGAAGTAACGCAAAATATTGAGGCACTGTTGGTATGTTGCACTTTTGCTACCACACCAAATGCGCTCTTAAATATGAATTGATTGCGCTGCATTATGACAAGCATTTTAGTTTAAAGGAAAAATGAAAAAGGGACTGATTTTAATTTTCACAATTTTATGTTTATTTCTAAACGAAGAGTTATGCGGACAGTCCATTCCTATAGAGCTTGGGTGGGCTCAAAATTCTGTAAATGCAGTTGTGTTTCGGAAAAATTCTGTTGTAAGTCATAACGATACACAGTATGTAGCCTATTATGATGCCAAAGGATATTTAACTCTAGCAAAAAGAAATCTAAAGTCAACGCAGTGGAAGATTAATAAAACCGATTACAAAGGTAATGTAAAAGATGCCCATTGTTCCATAAGTATAATGCTTGATGGTGACGGTTATTTACACGTAGCTTGGAATCATCACAACACCAAACTGTTATACAGCAAATCTAAAGAGCCAAATAGCCTAAGCCTTTCGCAACCTGAAAATATGATTGGGAAAAATGAAAACCATGTTACTTATCCTGAATTTTATAAATTCCCAAATGGTGACTTATTTTTTTTATATAGAGATGGGACTTCTGGTCGCGGTAATTTAGTGATTAATAGGTATCATGTATGCGATCAAAAATGGACGCGTGTACATGAACAGCTAATTGACGGTGAAGATGAACGAAATGCCTATTGGCAAGCCTGCGTTGATGCCAAAGGAATTTTTCATATCTCATGGGTATGGAGAGAAAACTATGACGTGTCTTCCAATCATGACATGTGTTATGCCAGAACGAGTGACTTTGGCAAAACATGGCAAAATTCCGAAGGGGGTCAATACAAGCTTCCAATCACCAAATTATCCGCAGAGTACGTCTGTAGAATCCCAGAAAATAGTAATTTGATCAATCAAACAAGTATGTATGTCGATAAAAACGGGATACCATATATTGCCACTTATTACACAGCACAATCGGATGATGTTACTCAGTATTTTTTAATTTATAAAGAACATACAGATTGGAAAACAGTTCAGATTACTCAACGTGAAACACCTTTTTCTTTAAAAGGTAAAGGGAGCAGAAAGATTCCGATTTCAAGACCTCAAGTTCTCGTGGATGATAGAAATCAGCTCACCCAAGTCATACTCGTTTATCGCGATATAGAATATGACAATAAAATAATAATCGCTCTGAATCAGGATTCTGATTTTAAAAACTGGGATACACGGTTAGTATCTCATTCCTCAGTTGGAAGTTGGGAGCCTAGTTATGATACAGAACTTTGGAAAAAAGACAATAGACTTCACCTATTTGTCCAGCACGTGGGACAAGGAGATGGTGAGAAATTAGAAAATATACCTACACAACATATTGAAATTCAAGAAATAAAAATTGAATAGAATCACTTCCAATTAGTTTGCTAAGGTCAATCGCATTATGTTTGAGATAACATTTTGTGTCACGAAAACGACAAGGTTTTACCCATAAAAACTTGAGAAAAACCCTAATGATTCTTGTTGCAGATTTACGACTATAATTGAACAATTAATTTGCAAAGGTCTATTTTTTCAAGAGATGAAAGGATTGTAGTGCTTCAGCAAAAAAATTTCAGATAAAATACAGGTAATATTTGGGTAAGATAGAAACTTGTTTTTAATAGTGCATTTTGATAAAATTTGGAGAGCAAATGGATAAATACAATTTAAAGAGTGGTTTGGTTTTTCAAATAGATTAGAAATAATAAATTTAATTTCTCAAATTGACCTTTACACGGAAAGAATAGCATTGAGAAACAATAGCATTTCAACACAATGAACGAATAGTATTGTAGTAACTATCGTTGGCAAAAATTGACTATGTCATGCTATGGTTGATACGCCCTTCGCTTATTCGATAACCAATCTTTGCAAAAAATTCGTCCAAGATTTAAAAAGACTATAGCCCTTCAGCTAACTTAAAATTCAGTACTTTAGAGAATTTAAATAGACAAAATAACACAGAAAAAACATATACAATTGACAATCATATGTTTATATTGCACTAGGAATATTGTTCAAAAATCAAGATTAAAATTTACCAAATATGGCATTACAAGAAGAGCTAAAACAACAAGGAGATGTTCTTTTCCGATATAGAAGTTATTTACCACTCATTTTATTAATTATTGGGCTTTGGGTTAAAATTTATCAAGTAAGATTTATAGAACATTCAATTCTTGCCGAACTCTTGGAAACGGCTAGTATTTTTGTTGGAATCATAGGCTTATCGATTAGGGTATTTACAGTTGGATATACACCGTTTAAGACTTCTGGTAGAAACACAGATAAAGGGCAAGTCGCAGAGGGTTTAAACACAACTGGAATTTATTCAATTATTAGAAATCCCTTATATTTAGGAAATTATTTCATGTGGGTTGCCATAGCAATGTTAACAGGCAATGTTTGGTTCATGTTGTTATTCTCTCTTGTATTTTGGATTTATTATGAGAGAATAGTGTATGCAGAAGAATCTTTTTTGCGAAAAAAATTTGGAAAACTCTATTTAGATTGGACCGAAAAAACACCAGTGTTTTTACCTCGAAATTTTAACTACAAAAAACCAATAAATACTTTTAGTTGGAAAAAGGTGGCAAAAAATGAAAAAAATGGTCTTTTTGCACTGTTTCTTCTCTTTTGGATATTTGATACAGTTGGCAAATTTGCAGAACAATGGACATTTGTCATTGAAGAAAATTGGCAACTATTTGGAGCGGTCTCGACTTGTATAATATATCTAATACTTAAGTATATTAAAAAATATACCGACCTCCTTGATGAATCTGGAAGATAAAATAACTTGGTCTTCGGGATTTAATTCAAAAACAAGCTACTACATTCTATAGCGAAAAAGTATTACTCATAAAAATTTGAGTAAAACCTAATGTGCCTTTTTGATGATTTAGAACTGATAATTAAACATTCAGTGCGAAAGTTGTATGTTTTCCATATCTTCTACAGAGAGGGTTTTTACATTTAGCCTATTTATTCCAATCAACGGTTGTCGATGTACAATCCATCATTTTCCTAAAACGACTTCGTATTTAAGCCTTTCTAGAGGGATTTTATCTTTAGTTGATGGAATGAAAAGTAATTAGCTTTGTTATTTTCAAATAAGACCTTGCCGTTGGCATCATCTACCTGACCATCAATACAGAATTGATGTTGCCATCATAATCGTATTCTTTCAGCGCGTTATCGGGATCTAAAATCCATTCGCCATCTACAATAAATTTATAGTGATGTTTGCCTCCAATCAAATCAAGCGTAAGGGTCCACGCTGTATCTGTTTTTTCCATTCTCAGGCTATTTTCATGCCAGTCGTTAAAACTTCCTGCCAAATACACATCTTCAGCATCGGCGTAATTGTGTAATGAAAATGTGACAGGAGTGAGAACATCCAAGTAGGAGTTATACTCGGAAAATTCATTTTCTACCACATTAGGATTTTTGGGGTCTGTAATCCACTCGCCATCAACGATGAATTTATATTCGTAAAATCCAGGTTTTAGATGTATTGAAATTTCCCAACCGCTTTCGGTTTTAGTCATAACAAAAGCCTGCTCATTCCAATAATTGAAAGTACCGCTAAGCACAATTTTTTCGGCGTCCTCGAAGCCATCTAAGGTAAAACAAATATTACCTTCCTCTTTTGAAGTTGATGTAAATAATCTCAAATTGTTCGCATCTATATAATACCTGCCATTAGGTTTCGATTTTGCAATGTTTCTTACATTTTGGTTGGGTTCAGCCCAGTATTTGTCGTTTACTACAAATTTAAAATCCCATGAAAAGCGGTCGATAAAGTCGTCTAAATGTTTGGCTAATCTATAAGTGTACTGTCCAGTTTTAGTTAGCTTCCACTTGTCCTTTGCCCAATCGTTAAATTCGCCAGCTACTGAAACACTTTCAATATCAATGTCATCATTGTCGTAGGTTTTCCAAAGTCTAGAGACTGTATATGTCTGGTAATCTCTTGCGTCGAAAACAAATATGATCGAATCATTTTCTATGCTATAGCCCGAAATATCCTGAGAATTGCCATTTAAAACAACACCAAACATTGCTAGAAAAAAATAACAACAGGTTCTCATGATCAGTTTTCAGGATGTTTTACAACGTAAAGCATCTCTTTTTTATAATTAATGATGGTTCTGTGATCTAGAAAAAATTCATAACCCAATACACCATCTATCCTTGTGCCAAAAGCTTCGTATGCATAATTAAGGTTGGTCAAAATGGTTTGCATGCCTTTCAGTTTTAAGCTGTCTAAAGATAAACCATTTAATTCACCTACCATGACTTCAATTTTTCGGCCACTTGCTCCAGAGAGTTTCAATCGTCGTTGAGGTTTAAAGCTTTGCGGCGATTTTTTGACAATTCTTTTGTTAATTTGGTTCAATTCCGAACCGGTGTCTAACACAAATTTATAGGTTTTGTCTTGTATCGTAGGGTTTATAATGATGGAATGTTTTTTCAGCTGAAACGGAATCTCTCTGTCTATGGTTTCAAGATAAACCTTATCGTCCATCAAGTTGCCTTCTTTGTCTGTTTTGGTTAAAGTGATTTGATTTAGATACAAATCGATGAAAATTTCGTAATCCTTCAATATGTTGAAACCAATAATGCCTAAAACTTTCATTTTTTTGGAATTCTCGATATGCGAAAGGTCTATGACGTCCGAAGATTTATTCCTCATAACCAAACCTTTAAGGTTAAACTCGTTCAATCGTCGTTGCAAAGGATTGTCAATGCTGCTTAATACACCATATGTAGGATTATTTTTTTTGGATCTCGGATTTGCCGTATAATAGTTGGAATTCAAAATCAAAGTTTCAGAACCAGTATCGACAATAAAATTCCCTTTTTTGCCTAATAAATTTCCTTCGATAATTAACAATTGTCCATAATTCTTCAAAGGGATTCTTACCGTGTGTGCACTTAAAAACTCTGCATTGTAAATTTGGATGTCATAAACATCTGTCGAGGGATGAGAAATACTTATTCCAAAACAGAATAAGAGCATATGGAATAAGTAAGGTCTCATCTTGGGTTGGTTTAGGTTTTCAAATAAGACGAGAAAGCAATACACTTGTTACAGCATTGAGCTATTTTGCAATTTCAAACTTTGCTAATATTTCATACCTTAATTTTATTTTTTTCTCTGGTTCAATGGCTTTGCTACTGCTTTCCATGACCGAATTACTTAGTTTAAAACTTGGATAAACACTATTATTTCCAAGTTCTTTAATACTTATAAGTTCGCCTAGTTGATAGTCAAGAGTTTCTACAAGATACGTAGCCTTTTCCTTTGCGGCCAACAAAGCTTGTTTCTTCACATCTTTTCGGTAAGTGGTCATGTCTTTGTTTTTTAACTCACCAATTCTCATGTATTCAATCCCATACGTGTTTACGCCAGAGATGATCTGATTGATTAAGCTAAAATCTTCCAGAGAAATTTCAAAACTCTTTCGAATTCTTATGTCTTCATTTCTGCCACGCCAACTATTGCCGACATCGGTCGATTTAATCCTATTTTTAGAAATACCAATCTTTTTCAAATCTTCAATAAGTTGATTTTCAATTGTAAGAATTTTAATTTTTTGGCCTCTATTGCTTTCATTTTTTGGATAATAATTATTAAACTCATTTTCCCAGTATTCCGAAATCCCAATGTTGAAAATAATTTCATCGGCTTCGATGTAGATTTCAGCACTTCCTGTGACTTCAATAAATTTCTCTTGTTGGCTAAATATTGGCATAGAATATAACACTACACCCAGTACTAATAATTGAATTTTCTTCATGGTTTTGGTTTTTTGAAAGTTTAAGTTGATGATTTTTTTGAAGTTGTCTTTAGAAAAAACCTTTAGTCGCATATTTAAGTTGTTCAAATTTTGAAATGCAGTATTTTTTATTTTCCTTGCGGCCAAAGTTATTTATTAAATTTTTTGAGTTGAATAAAATCAACTAGTATGCCAAATTTCAAGATAAACCTTTATTTTAGTTGTCTATATCCAATTCATCATGTTGAAAAGTTCAGTTGAAATTAGACCTATCCGACCAAAAGACAATGCGAAGATAGCCGAAGTTATTCGTTATGTGTTGCTTGAGCAAAACGCTCCAAAAACAGGTTCTTCTTTTGCAGATAAAGCTTTGGACAATATGTTCGAGGAATACAATATGCCCAGAGCAGAATATTATGTGCTCGTCGAAAAAGAGTCCATTTTAGGTGGTGCCGGAATACAAGCAATAGCCAATGACGATTCTATTTGCGAGTTGCAGAAAATGTATTTTCATCCAAAGGCCAGAGGAAGAGGATTGGGGCAACAAATGATGGATATTTGTTTAAATTTTGCCAGAGCAAACCAATTTAAATCCTGCTATATTGAAACTCTAGAATCTATGAAAGATGCACAAAAATTGTATTTAAAAAATGGATTCGAATACATCGAAAAGCGTTTAGGTGCAACAGGTCATGACGCTTGTCCAGTTTGGATGTTAAAAGCTTTGGACTAAAGATGATTGCCTTACTTGAATTAAAAGCAGAGTTTGGAGCTCAACTCCAGTCAAAATATTCGACATCAGAAATCGATCAATTTTTTTATTGGACCGTCGAAGATGTCCTCGGTTTAAAACGGATAGATGTTAGCCTTAATCCTAAAACCACAGTTGAAGATTCGAAATACCAAACACTTTCAGAATACCTGCAAAGGCTTAATAATGAGGAGCCTATTCAATATATTCTTGGTTATACAGAGTTTTATGGATTGGATTTTAACGTTAACAAAAATGTATTGATACCACGTCCTGAAACCGAAGCGCTTGTAGATTGGGTCATCAACGATTGCGAAAATTTGGACTCTAAAACTATTTTGGATATTGGTACAGGAAGTGGTTGCATTCCAGTGGTTTTAAAAAAACATTTAAATCATTGCAATGTTTACGGACTAGATATTTCGAAAAAAGCACTCGAAGTTGCAAAAGCAAATGCTCAAAAACATAAGGTCGATATTGGTTTTGTGGAATGTGATATTTTGAATTCCAAAAAATTACCAGTAGAAACGGATATAATTGTTTCAAACCCGCCATATGTTAAACAATCGGAGAAGTTGCAAATGGCAAAAAATGTGTTGGACTATGAGCCTCATTCAGCACTTTTTGTCGACGATAATGACCCGCTTTTATTTTATAAAAAAATAGGTGAGCTTGCTCAAAATAATAAAAGACCAACTAGCGTTTACTTTGAGTTAAATGAATTTCTTAAAAATGATTATGAAAGTTTGATAAAAGGGTTTGATGTCAAATCCTTTGAGTTTCGTAAAGATTTTCGAGGTGCGACTAGAATGTTGAAATGCGAATTTTAATTAATTTTAAATTATACTTTGCCTTTTATCGAAACTTCATATCTTAGCATAAGCAACCGTTTATGAGATACTTTTTTCTTTTTCTTCTGTTCTTTTCGTTAATGAGAGGTCAAGAGTCTATACCCAAAGACTACTTTAAAATGCCAATGAAAATTCCTATGGTTTTATCAGGTACTTTTGGGGAGTTTAGGACAAATCATTTCCATGCTGGAATAGATATTAAAACCCAAGGCAGAGAAGGGATTGAGGTCAAGGCCAGTGCTTCAGGGTACATCAGCAGGATCAGGGTGAATACTTATGGCTATGGCAAAGTGCTCTACATCACTCATCCCAATGGTTATCAAACCGTTTACGCGCATTTAAAAAAATTTGCACCTGAAATTGAAAAATTTGTCAAAGCAAAACAGTACCAAAATGAAAAGTACGAGGTTCAGTTTTTTCCAAAACCAGAAGATTTTCCAGTAGAACAGTTAGAGTTAATTGGTTACAGCGGTAATTCGGGCTCAAGCGGTGGGCCACATCTTCATTTTGAAATTAGAGACGAACTCTCTAGACCAATGAATCCTTTTTTGTTTGGTTTAGACAATGCCAAGGACACAACATCTCCGACGATTAGAAATGTTTATGCTTATACAGCTTCGCCAAATGCGCACATTAACTTCAAACAAGGGCGCACAAAATTAAAATTGGTTAAACAATCGAATGGCAATTTTAAAGTCCCGGAAATTAAGGCTGCTGGCAAACTCTTTTTTGGGGTAGAAGCTTATGATCGGCTGGATTATGCTTTTAACAAAAATGGTTACTACGAAGTTTTCGGCGATTTAAATGGAAGTCAATTATTTCAATCCACATTTAATAGATTTAGTTATGACGAAACTCGATTTCTCAACAGAATGATAGACTTCTCCTATTATTTAGAAAGCAAAAAAAGAATCCATAAGTTAAAAAGCTATGGGTACAATAGGCTTGAAATCAACAAGCGAGATATAAATAATGGAATAATTACGATTGAAGATTTCAATGGAAATTCTACTTCGGTACAAATTCCAATCAAATATTCAAGAGAAAAAAGTATTGAACGTGATACAAGCGTCGTCGAAACCCCATATTTTGTCAAAACCGAAAATGCATTTGCTCTAGACAAAGATTTAATTGACATTTATATTCCTAAAAATGCATTGTATAAAGACATGTATTTGGATATTGATATCAAAGGAGATACCATAGATTTGCATGATTATCGCGTGCCAGTGCACAAGTCTATTACCTTAGGTTTCGATGTTTCTGCATATCAGGATGAAGACAAGGAGCAACTTTACATAGGACGGTTAATGCCTTGGGGAAAAATCTATTACCTGAATACAAAAAAGAAAGAAAACAGATTTACAGCCAAAACTACAGAATTTGGAAAATTTATTTTGGCAAAAGATACCGAGAAGCCCACAATAAAACCTTTAAATTTTCGTAATAAACAGTGGTTAACCAAATTTAGGTACCTCAAGCTTAGAATAGATGATGAAACCACAGGCATCGATAGCTTTAGAGCGACGGTCAATGGTAAGTTTATACTTATGGAATATGATTACAAAAAGAAAACGCTTACCCACGATTTTAATGATGGTATTGTGACAGAAACTGAAAATAATTTTAAGCTCGTAGTGACCGATAAAGTAGGAAATACTACTATATTTGAATCCAAATTCTTTAGAAAAAATTAAAACTTCACCTCGTATAATCAAGTGTTTCTTTTTAGTAGTGTTTGGGTTGTTTCTAGAAACACTCACAGCACAAACAGCCGTAATTGAAGGTATTATTTTCGATGAAAAAGATAACGTCATACCTTTTGTAAGTATTAAGGCGGGAAAACTCGGAACAACTTCTAATAAAAATGGGTTTTACAGACTCATCATTCCATCTGATCAAAAAGTCGAAGTTATTATAAAGCACATCGGTTTCAAAGATGTTATACTCACGTTGGAGTTGGCTGATAATCAAAAAGAAGAACTGAATTTTGTATTGAAAGTTAATGTCGAACAAATCGGCGAAGTAACCATTACCAAAGAAAAACAAACTAGAATCGAAGGCATTACCACCCTCGAACCAGCTACAGTTAGACGAATTCCTGGTGCAAATCCGGGCGTAGAAAATTTGTTAACCTCTTTACCTGGCGTTAGTTCCAATAACGAATTAAGTACGCAATACAACGTTCGAGGAGGAAACTTTGATGAAAATTTGGTGTATGTTAACGATATCGAAGTGTATCGACCATTCTTAATTCGAAGCGGTCAACAAGAGGGTTTGAGTTTTGTAAATCCAGATCTTGTAAGAGATATTAAGTTTTCCGCGGGTGGTTTTAAAGCCCAATATGGCGACCGAATGTCTTCTGTATTGGACATAAAATACGAAAGACCTGTCGATTTTATGGCGAGTTTCGATGCCAGTTTTCTAGGGGGTTCTGCCATGTTTGGAGGTGTTTCTAAGGACAAAAAATTTAATGCCATCACAGGTGTAAGGTATAGAGACAATTCACTATTTGTCAATGCAAAGGATACGGATGCCAATTTTAGGCCGCGTTTTTTTGACGTTCAGAACTTTATGACTTACAAGTTTAACGACAAATTCGAGTTAGGTTTTTTAGGTAATATTTCCATCAACGATTACCAATACAGGCCATTTACAAGACAGACAAATTTTGGAACCTTACAAGATCCAAGAGCCTTGTTGGTGTTTTATGATGGGCAAGAAGATAGTGAATACGAAACCTATTTTGGAGCCCTTAAGGCAACTTACGATGTCACTGACAATTTTACTGCCAAGTTTATAGCTTCTGCCTATCATACGCAGGAGCAAGAGCATTTTGATATTCTAGCGCGTTACAGATTAGGTGCTGTAAATTCGAGTATTGGAGACGAAAATTTTGGAGAAGTTGAATTTAGTCAAGGTGCTGGTGCACAATTTAAACATGCTCGAAACGACTTAGATGCTTTAATCTTTAATCTAAATCACCAAGGGGATGTAAAAATTGATGGACACCTTATCAAATATGGCCTGAAGTATACACATGAAGATATCAGAGATAGGTTAAGGGAATATGAAGTGGTCGATTCGGCTGGGTTTAATGTTCGACCACCTGTGCCAGATTTTGTAAACGACGAGCCTTATAATCCAAACGAGACTCCAATCGAACCTTTTATCAGAATTCGTTCTTTTAATCAAATGCAGATTGATCGTTTTACCAATTATGTGCAATGGAGTTACCAGAATACCATTGGAGATGCCAAAGCTTGGTACAATGCGGGCGTCAGAACACATACTTGGAGAGTAAGTGGAGAAGGAATTGAGACCACTACGCAAACTGTGTTTAGCCCTCGCGCTCAATTTGCATTAAAACCAGATTGGGAGAAAGATATGATTTTTCGAATCGCTGGAGGGATGTACCATCAACCACCGTTTTATAGAGAATTAAGACGCCAAGATGGTTCGGTAAACGAAAATGTAAAAGCTCAGCAGTCCTTTCACCTTGTTGCAGGTCACGATTACAGTTTCAAAATGTGGGGACGACCTTTTAAATTAGTATCGGAAGTTTATTACAAAAATTTACAAGACGTCAACCGTTTTACAGTTGAAAATGTGAGAATTAGGTACCAAGCCAATAACATTGCAGAAGCCTATGCTTATGGTTTGGATATGCGCTTAAATGGTGAATTCGTGCCAGGTACTGAAAGTTGGTTCAGTTTTGGATACCTTAAGACTGAAGAAAAATTTGATGAAAGAGGTTTTATTGCCAGACCAACAGACCAGCGTTTAAAGTTTGCAGCCCTTTTTCAAGACTATATCCCTCGAATTCCAAAGATGAAGTTGTATTTGAATTTGGTGTACAATACAGGATTACCAGGTGGTCAACCTCAATTTGAAGATCCTTTTGATTTTCAAAACCGATTGCCTGATTATACAAGAGTTGATGTTGGATTTTTTTACAATCTGAAAGAGGAAGATGACCAACTCCGAAAAGGACATTGGTTGTCGCCTTTTAAGGATTTGGAAATTGGGTTTGAAATTTTCAACTTGTTCGACAGGTTAAATTCCATAACAAATACATTCGTAAGAGATGCAGAAAGTAAATTACAATTTGCAATCCCGGATTTCTTAAGTCCACGTGTGTTTAACATAAGACTGAGAGGACGGTTTTAAGGCTTGTCAACTTATCACTTAAGGGTTTTTTAGATTTCTAAAGCTTTTTTATAAATAACGAGAGTTAGACGTAATATTTTTACATTTATAGAGATTATTAATCAATTAAGGCTAATGTCAGGTTAAGCCTTTCTAAAGGACTGCGTTCAAGTAGACATTGAAATCTTGCTGATTTTAAAGCATTGAAAATTAATGATTTTTAAATCGAACTCACGCTAAATAAGTATTCATTTGCAATAAACAATAGTTATCATTATAAATGAACACTTTTATTCATTAGTAATGAACATAATCAAGAAAAAATATAGGTTTAAACATGTCATGTTAAGACGTTGTAAGATTTCAATCTACGCCTTTAGCGTCTAAACCGATTCTATACAAAGAAGTATGTGCTGTGATGAACAATAGTTCTCGATTTTTACCGCCGAAGCAGACATTGGTTGGTGCTTCTGGAATTTCAATGGTTTTTAAATGATTTCCCTCCTTAGAATAAATATCTACTTGAGATTTGTCTTTAGTGGTAATGTAAAGGTTTCCGTTTTCATCTAAAGTCATTCCATCACTTCCTTCATTGACAAATAGAGTTTTTTCAGATAAAGTGCCATCTGCTGTGATGTTGTATTTGTAGGTTTTTCCGGCACCGCGATCGGAAACATATAAGATTTTACCATCAGGTGTTCCAATGATGCCATTTGGTCGGACTAAGTCGTCACATACTCTTAAAACCGTATGGTGGTCAGGAGATAGATAATACACATGCATTCCACCTTGGTTGAGATTTTCCATATCGCCATCGTACTGTGGGTCTGTAAAATACACACCGCCTTTTGGGTCTGGCCAAAGATCATTGGTTTTGTTAAAGGATTTTCCTTCAAATTCGGACGCAATTATGCTGTAGTCGCCTTCGGGTGTTGTAAGACTTAAACGTGAAGCATAGCCTTCGCAGGCTATTAAGTTTTGGTTTTTGTCAAAAAATAATCCATTGGATCCATTGGAATTTTCTCTAAAGGTTTTTAAGGAGTCTTGTAAGGTCCAAATATGAATACGCTGGTTAGGAATATCCGAGAAATATATATTGCCATTTTGGTCGGCTGCTGGACCTTCAACAAAAATAAATCCAGAGGCTATTTGTTCTAACGGGCTTATAATTTCTATTGCAGAGTGTTCGTTTTCAGAAGTTTTGGATTCTTTTTTAGAATCTTTTCCACATGAAACAATAAAAAATAATATAAGAAGAATGGTATAATTTCGCATAATTTACGGTCTGAAGTGAATTTACTATAAAACTATTGTTTTTATTCGACATAAAAAAACCTCAAAAACAAGATATGTTTTTGAGGTTTACAAAAGGTATGAGCCAATTTTAAAGTTGTTTCAACAACTCATCGACAGCTCTTTTAAGTTGTGGATCCACTTTTTTAGCTTTGTAAGCAGGTGGGTTTTCAACAATAATGTCTGGAACTGCAGGGCCGTTTTCCATGTTCTTTTCTGTTTCCTTTACAAACCAAGCTCTAAATGGCAGTCGTACTCTAGATCCGTCTTGAAGGGATGCACCACCTGTCGAAATTACTGCGCCAAAGGTTGGTATGCCGACCAAGGTCCCTAAATCCAAAGCCTTGTAGGCATGTGAAAAAATTTCGGCGTTGGAATAAGAGTTGGAGTTACAAAGGGCAATTGATGGTTTCGTCCAAGAGGCTAGGGGCAATCGTTCGCCATAGGGATAATTCTCTTTATAATTTTTATGTTCCTCCAAACTTTTTGCAGCACCTCTAGGAATTGTATAAGAGTGTTGTTTGACATTTAAAACAGCCATTAGGTAGTCCGTGGTCCATCCGCCTCCATTGTACCTCACATCGATCACAATGCCTTCTTTACCATAACCGGCAGCCATGAGTTCGCGCTCAAAACGTTCGAAGGATGTCCAATTCATGCCTTGAATATGAAGGTACCCCAGCTTTCCATTCGAATATTGATTTACCAATGTTCGGCGATCTTTCACCCATTCGTTGTACAACTCAGTACGAACGGAGCGACTTGGCCAAATCATGATTTCTTTTTCGGTGCCATTACGTTTTACAGTGAGTAAGGTTTTTTCATTGGATGTGCCTTCTAAATGTTTATAGAAATTTTCAGCATTAGAAACTTTATTTTGATTGACTGCGGTGATTATGTCGCCAACATTCAATTTGCTTTCTTTTTTGTCTGCTGGACTTTCGGAAATGATCCTTGTAATTCTAAATCCATTTTTAACATGTTCGCCTTCAATGCCTAATCTACCACTGGATTCATTTTGGGTTTCCATTTGTTCGTTATTAGTGTACAAGCCCATGTGCGAAGCGTTTAACTGCCCAAGCATCAAATTCACAATGGTTTGAAAATCTTCTTTAGTCGAAGCCTTTAGCGCTAATGGTTTGTAGGTTTTCTTAAGAGCATTCCAATCTTGTCCATGAAATTCAGGGTCGTAAAAACCGGCATACAATACACGCCAAGCTTCTTCAAACACTTGATTCAATTCTGCTTTATAATGAATGTTTATCTGGGACTTTACAGAAAGGCTTTCAAGTTTATCCGCTTTAGTGTTTAAAGCCATAATTTTTCCGCCACTTCCCATGAGGTAAACCATATTTTTAATAGGGTATTTTGATAATCCATAAGAACGTTTTCCGCCTTTAATTTCTTTTTTGTTGCTGCCGTCCCATTTAATCTTAAACAAGCTTCTGTCGATATCATAGTTTTTTCGGCTCACACCGCCATTTGTAAAATAGATGTGTTCTCCTTTGGCGTCGAATGTAAAATCAGACTCTCCACCTGTGTATCGCGTAACTTGTTCTAGTCGCAAATAGATGTTGTCAAAATCGATCACCAGATCTTTATCGCTTTCCTTTTTATCGTCTTTTGCTTTTTTTGGAGCACTATCACTTGCTTCTTT
>JAUIFC010000201.1 GCA_030429455.1 Bacteroidia bacterium
ATTGCGTTGACTTACATTTATGGTATTGGTAAGTCTAGAGCTCAAAAGGTTTTAACTGAAGCTAAAGTTGATTATAGTAAAAAAGTTTCAGATTGGGATGATGCTGAAATAGCTAATATAAGAGCTGCAGTATCCGAATTTACAATAGAAGGTGAATTAAGATCTCAAACACAAATGAACATTAAGCGATTAATGGACATCGGTTGTTATAGAGGGATTAGACACCGTACAGGATTACCTTTAAGAGGTCAGAGAACAAAAAACAACTCTAGAACCAGAAAAGGAAGAAGAAAAACTGTAGCTAATAAGAAAAAAGCAACTAAATAATCATGGCTAAATCGAATACAAAAAAACGTAAAGTAGTTGTCGATGCTTTTGGTGAAGCTCACGTATTTGCATCATTTAATAACATAATTATTTCCTTAACCAATAATAACGGCGAAGTCATCTCATGGTCATCAGCTGGGAAAATGGGTTTTAGAGGTAGTAAGAAAAATACACCTTATGCAGCTCAATTAGCCGCTGAGGATGCCAGTAAAGTTGCGTTCGAAGCTGGATTACGTAAAGTAAAAGTCTATGTGAAAGGTCCTGGAAACGGAAGAGAATCCGCGATTAGAGCACTTCACAATTCTGGTGTAGAAGTTACAGAAATCATAGATGTAACTCCTGTACCTCACAACGGTTGTCGTCCACCTAAAAGACGAAGAGTATAAATTTAACAATGGTTATCGAAGGAAAGACCTTAATTCATAACCTAAATTCAATATAAATGGCAAGATATACCGGTCCAAAAACCAAAATTGCTCGTAAATTTGGCGAGCCAATTTTCGGAGACGATAAGTCTTTCGAGAAAAAAAAGTACCCTCCTGGTCAACATGGAAATAACAGACGAAGAGGTAAGAAATCTGAATATGCAATCCAATTAATGGAAAAGCAAAAAGCAAAATACACTTATGGTATTTTGGAGAAGCAATTCAGAAACATGTTCGAAAAAGCGAGCAGATCTAAAGGTATTACAGGTGAAGTTTTATTACAATTGTGTGAAAAAAGACTTGACAATGTTGTGTACCGTTTAGGCTTATCACCTTCTAGAAGTGGAGCAAGACAATTAGTATCTCACAAGCACATCACTGTAAATGGCGATGTAGTAAATATACCTTCTTATCAAGTAAAACCAAATGATGTTGTTGGTGTTAGAGAAAAATCTAAATCTCTAAGCGTTATTGAAGATTCTTTAAGTAAAACAAAAGAAGTTTACGAATGGTTAACATGGAATTCTGATAAAAAAGAAGGCACTTTTGTTAGCGTTCCAGAAAGAACTCAAATCCCAGAAAACATAAACGAACAGTTTATAGTAGAATTATATTCTAAATAATTAGATACAACAAACATTATGGCATTATTCAATTTTCAAAAACCTGATAAGGTTATTATGATAGACTCCTCTAAATTCGAAGGTGTTTTCGAATTTAGACCACTTGAGCCAGGATATGGCTTAACTGTAGGTAATGCATTGCGAAGAGTTCTGTTATCGTCTTTAGAAGGTTTTGCTATAACTTCAATAAAAATTGAAGGTGTAGAACATGAGTTTTCTACTATTCCTGGAGTAGTTGAAGATGTTACTGAAATAATATTGAATCTAAAGCAAGTTAGATTTAAACAACAAATAGAAGAAACTGACACCGAATCTACTGTTATAAGTGTTTCTAATCAAAATACGTTAACAGCTGGAGATTTCCAAAAACACTTATCTGGGTTTCAAGTATTAAATCCAGAACTTGTGATTTGCAATATGGACAAAAATGTTTCCTTGAACATGCAAATCACCATTGAAAAAGGAAGAGGTTATGTTCCTTCAGAAGATAATAAAAAAGACGATGTTTCTTTAGGTACAATATTTATAGATTCTATATATACGCCGATCAAAAACGTAAAATATAGCATCGAAAATTACCGTGTTGAGCAAAAGACAGACTACGAAAAGTTAGTTTTCGAAATAGTTACAGACGGTTCAATACATCCTAAAGACGCACTTACAGAGGCCGCAAAAACACTTATTCATCACTTTATGTTATTCTCTGACGAAAGAATAACGCTCGAGACAGAAGAAATGGCACAAACAGAAACTTATGATGAAGAAGCTCTACACATGAGACAATTATTAAAATCTAAACTGTCTGATTTAGAGTTGTCGGTTAGAGCATTAAACTGTTTGAAAGCTGCTGAAGTAGAAACTTTAGGAGACCTCGTATCCTACAACAAAAATGATTTAATGAAGTTTAGAAATTTTGGTAAAAAATCTCTAACTGAATTAGAAGATTTGGTTAATAATAAAGGTTTAGACTTTGGAATGGATTTATCTAGATACAATTTAGATAAAGATTAATTAACCTAAAACATATTAAACAATGAGACACAGAAAAAAATTTAATCACTTAGGGCGCAAGGCAGCACATAGAAAATCTATGTTGGCTAACATGGCTTGCTCTTTAATCGAACATAAGAGAATTAATACCACTGTTGCTAAGGCAAAAGCATTAAGAGTATATATAGAACCTATAGTTACTAAGTCTAAAACAGACACAACTCATAACAGAAGGTTGGTATTTGCTAAGCTAAGAAACAAGTATGCAGTTACCGAATTATTCAGAGAAGTTGCGCCTAAAGTAGCGGAAAGACCAGGTGGTTACACTAGAATCATAAAATTAGGTAACAGGCTAGGTGATGCAGCAGAAATGGCAATGATAGAATTAGTTGACTTCAACGAGCTATACAATCCTAAAGGCAAGAAGAAGAAAAAATCTACGCGTAGAGGACGTAGCAAAGCATCGACTGAAGCTGAAGTTGTATCGACTGCTGTTGAAGAAACTTCATCAGAAGTTCAGGATAATGTTTCAAATGAAGAAACAAAAGATGAAGAAAAAAAATAAAGTTGACATTCATCTAAAATTATAATTTTAAAGGGATAAATAGTTTTATTTATCCCTTTTTTATTTATTTAAAAATGCTGTTGTAACTTTATACAATAATTTTAAAACATGAGATATAATAGTAAAATTGACGCTATATTGGTTCTTGAAGACGGTACAATGTTCAAAGGCAAAGCAGTATCAAACAAACAAGACACAGCCTTTGGGGAGATATGTTTTAATACCGGAATGACTGGCTATCAAGAGATATTCACAGATCCGTCATACTATGGACAACTTATGGTTACGACCAATGCGCATATTGGCAACTATGGTGTTCATGAAGACGAAAATCAGTCCAATTCGCCTAAAATAGCTGGACTTATTTGTAAGAATTTCAGTTATTCACCATCAAGATATTCAACAGATGATACTCTAGAAGCATTTTTGTCGGATGTCAATCTATTCGCTATTTCAGATGTGGACACTAGAGCGCTTGTAAGGCATATAAGAAAGCATGGAGCCATGAACGCGGTCATATCTACAGACATTGCCAACATAGATGAATTAACAGAACAACTTGCACAATATCCTAAAATGGATGGACTTGAGTTGGCATCTAAAGTATCAACGGAGCAACCTTATTATTTCGGCAATAAAGAGGCAAAATACAAGGTTTCTGTTTTAGATTTAGGTGTTAAAACGAACATCCTAAAACATATTTCAAATAGAGATACTTACCTCAAAGTGTTTCCGTATAACAGCAAACTAGAGGAACTATTGAGTTTTGAGCCTGATGCCATATTTTTATCAAATGGCCCTGGCGACCCACAACCACTATCAGAAGCCATAGAACTAGCTAAAGAAGCCATAGAAAAAGATTTACCTACTTTTGGAATTTGTTTAGGGCATCAAGTGATTGCTTTATCGCAAGGTATCTCTACTTATAAAATGCACCATGGACATAGAGGTATAAACCATCCTGTGCAAAATTTGATAACTGGAAAATCTGAAATCACCTCTCAAAATCATGGGTTTGCCGTTGACAAAACAGACGCTGAAACCGCCGAAAATATAGAGCTGACACATGTTCATTTAAATGATCATACCTTGGCAGGAATGCGAATTAAAAACAAAATGTGTTTCTCTGTCCAATACCATCCTGAGGCCGGTCCAGGACCAAATGATGCCACTTATCTTTTTGACGACTTTTATCAGATGTACGCGAAATAATAATCTATAACTCCAAATAAAAACCTCACAGGTTTCGAAAACCTGTGAGGTTTAAAAATCTTAAATACTATATTTTCTCGCCTCCGCGTGAAATTAACTAAACAATCTTTAGTCGTTTTCTTTCCGTTTCTTTCAAATAAATTTTTCTCAATCTTAAGAAGTTTGGTGTTACTTCAACATATTCGTCCTTTTGGATGTATTCCAAAGCTTCTTCTAAAGAGAACTTACGTGCAGGGACAATTTTTGCCTTATCATCTGCGCCAGAAGATCTTACATTCGTGAGCTTCTTTGTTTTTGTAATATTGATATTTAAATCATCTTGTCTGGAATTTTCTCCAACAACTTGGCCTTCATAAATATCTTCACCCGGGTCGATAAAAAATCTTCCTCTTTCCTGTAATTTGTCAATTGAATAAGGAATAGCTTTTCCTTTTTCCATCGATATCAAAGACCCATTTTGGCGTTGTGGAATATCACCCTTAAGTGGCTGAAATTCCTTAAACCTATGCGCCATAATCGCTTCGCCAGCTGTGGCCGTTAACAATTGATTTCTTAAACCAATAATGCCGCGAGATGGAACTAGAAATTCAATAATCATACGATCGCCTTTGGTTGTCATGCTTTGCATCTCACCTTTTCTAACAGTAACCATTTCAACAGCTTTTCCAGATAAATGTTCTGGCAAATCTATCGTAAGTTCTTCAATTGGCTCACATTTTACACCATCAATTTCTTTTATAATCACCTGAGGTTGACCAATTTGAAGCTCGTAACCTTCTCTTCGCATTGTTTCGATCAAGACAGATAAGTGCATAACACCTCTACCATAAACAATAAATTTCTCTGCACTTTCTGTTTCTTCAACTTTTAAGGCCAGGTTTTTTTCTAATTCCTTTACAAGTCTTTCCTTGATGTGTCTTGACGTTACAAACTTTCCGTCTTTACCAAAAAATGGAGAATCATTAATGGTAAATAACATGCTCATTGTAGGCTCGTCGATTTTAATTTTTGATAAGGCTTCTGGATTTTCAACATCTGCAATCGTATCACCGATTTCAAAATTTTCTAAACCTACAATTGCGCAAATGTCACCAGCTTCTACTCTATCCACCTTTCTACGCCCTAAACCTTCAAAGACAAAAAGCTCCTTGATTCTTGTTTTTTGGATGGAATCGTCTCTTTTGACTAAAGCTACTGGAGCATTTGCATTTAATTCGCCTCTCTGCAATCGTCCTATGGCAATTCTTCCCGTGTATGAGGAGTAATCTAATGAGGTAATAAGCATTTGAGTTGTTCCTTCTTCAACCTTTGGAGGATTGATATGTTCAACAACCATGTCCAACAATGGTTCGATGCTATCTGTTATAACATGTGGGTCTTTACTCATCCAATTGTTCAAAGCAGAACCATAAACTTCTGGAAAATCTAGTTGCCACTCATCAGCACCAAGTTCGTACATTAAGTCAAAAACCTTTTCATGCACTTCCTCTGGTGTACAATTTGGCTTGTCCACTTTGTTGATCACAACACAAGGTTTTAGATGTAAGTCGATTGCTTTCTGTAGCACAAATCGAGTTTGAGGCATAGGCCCTTCAAAAGCATCAACAAGCAATAAAACACCATCTGCCATATTCAATACGCGTTCCACTTCGCCACCAAAATCGGCGTGACCTGGTGTGTCGATGATATTAATTTTGGTTCCTTTGTAAGTTACAGAAACGTTTTTGGATACAATAGTAATTCCACGTTCCCTTTCCAAATCATTATTATCTAATATTAGATCACCCTTGTTCTCGTTTTCACGAAAAAGGTTACAATGGTGCATAATTTTATCAACCAATGTCGTTTTACCGTGATCAACGTGAGCGATAATTGCAATGTTTCTTAAATCC
>JAUIFC010000202.1 GCA_030429455.1 Bacteroidia bacterium
CGTCGAACCATGTTTTGGCCTCGGCAAATTTACCTTGGAACAATTTAGCCTTGCCCATGTAGGCGGCAGCGGCCCATTTGTTGACACGGCCGGGACCGTTCTCCGCAGGCAGATTATCATAAGCAAATTGAAAATCGGCCTCAATCTGTGCCCAGGCATCCCCATTATTAGGAACAAGCACTACTTCAGGAGCAGCGAGGGTCTCATCAAAAACCGGAATGTTATTGAAATGCTTCTTCAAGTCAAAGTAGAAATGACCTCTTAACATTCTTGCTTCACCTGCAATGCGTGTAGCCACGGCAGGTTGAATCTCGGTCGAATTGGCCAAGGTCGCCAAAACGGCATTCGCCCTGCTGACCCCTTCGAATCGACCATTCCATAAGTTGTTGATGTCACCACTAGTGGGATCTATTTCATATCGCTGTACCGGGTTGATCGCCGAATAGTCACCGGCATCGGTACCTTTGTTTGCCTCACCACCCATAATGGATCCTGTCACCCAATGGTTGGGTCCTTCAAACCGATTACCAAAAACTCCGTTCAAGGCTGCATAGGTTCCAATTAATAAGCCCTCGATACCGGGTTGGGTACTTACCTGGGCATCGGCCAAGGAATCTGTTGGTGCCACCTCTAAGAATTCATCGCTACAGGAGGAGAGAAGAAGTCCAATAGCCAATGCTGCATAAGTCAAAACGTTACTCTTCATGTTTAAAAATTTAAATTTATTCCCATAATAATTGTTCTCGCTCTTGGATAAGAAAATCTTTCAAATCCTCTAAGAAGTGGATTGTTTGAACTCACTTCGGGATCAAAGCCAGTATAATCTGTAAAAGTTAGTAAATTATTGGCATTAAGAAAAATTTGTAGGCTACTAATTTGAGATTTAGAAAACAATTTACGGGGTAAGTTATAAGAAAGGTTTACTGTTTTTAATCTTAAAAACGAAGCATCTTCAACAAAATAACTCGAAGATACAGGTTCGATTTTGCCTAAAGCTGGAGCAATGTTTGAAGCGTTTTCTGCTGTCCAAGCTTCATTGTAATAGTCTTGTGTAACATTCATAAAAGGTTGAAAACCATTAGTTCTTAACCTTCCAGCATTAAATACATCATTACCATAGCTCCATTGGAATAAAAATGAAAAGCTAAAGTTTTTATAGGTAAACGTATTGTTTATACCACCGATATGCTCTGGATTAGAATCTCCTATGATGGTTCTGTCGTTTTCATCGTCTATTACGCCATCGCCATTTAAATCTTTATATTTCATTGTACCTGGTTCTGCCCCGAGTTCATTTCCTTCCTGATGGATGCCATCAAAAACATAGCCATACATAATACCAATAGGTTCTCCAACTCTTACTTGTCCAGGATTTGTAATCCAACCGCTAGGAATTATAGTTGGAATAAAATCTACGTTACCTAAATCTGTGACCTCGTTTACATTTCTACTGATGTTAAAATCTGTAGACCATGTGAAATTTGGTTTTTGAATATTAACTGAACTTATACTTAATTCAATACCTTTGTTTACTACCGAGCCAATATTGGCAAATTGAGAGTTGAAACCAGATTGTGCAGGAACTGGAACGTCAAGCAACATGTCTTCGGTTAATTTGTGATAGTAATCGAAGGTCACGTTTAGGCGGTCTTTAAACATGGTTAAATCAAACCCAATATCAAACTGCGTTGTCGTTTCCCATTGCAAATCAGGATTCCCTAAAGAACCTGGCGAAACGCCAAGATCGATATTGTCATTGCTTGAATAAAAGGTATTATCAACTGTAGCTAAATAAGTAAAAGGAGGGATTCGTTCGTTACCTGTTTGCCCATAACTTACACGTAATTTTAAATCATTTATTTGTTCAACGGGTTTTAAGAAATTTTCCCTATGAAGTCTCCATGCAAACGCACCTCCAGGGAAATACCCAAATCTGTTATTTTCTCCAAACCTGTCCGAACCATCAGCTCTAAAGTTAAAAGTGAATAAATATTTTCCTTTAAGGGTATAATTCAATCTAGAGAAATAAGACATTCTTTTTGAGATACCTCTATTAGATCCATAATCCTTAAAGGTTTGTCCAATACTTATATCGTTAAATCCAAGCTCTTGGAGATCAAAGTTTGTTATGTCCAAAAAGAAGCTTTCTCTTTGGTATCTGTATTGCTCTACTCCGAATAAGACATTAACAAAGTGTTTTTGTTTAAACGTTCTGGCATAGCGTAATGTATTTGTAAAATTGTATGAGTTGGTTTCTGTTTGTCTAATGACCGCTCTACCATTCCAACGTTGACCAAACCTACTTTTTGAGCTATGAAACTCTTGCATTTTGGAACCTGTAAATCCAGCACCAATTTGAGATCGGAATGTGAGGTGATTTGTAATTTTATATTGCCCATAGAGCGAACCAAATGTTCTTGTAAACCTTAATAGCTTATCACCTTCGTCTATGAGAGACAAAGGAGACAAAAATTCTTGAGAAGCTTGCTCATCATCTGTGATGTCTTGTAATTCCCATGGGTTGGCAATCACCATAAATTGGACAACACCATTAAACTCATCACCGCCACCACCGCTATTAGCAACGCCTTCTGCTTCGGTAAATGCAGTATTTGCATTAAAACCAAAAGTAAGTTTGTCACTCTGTTTGTGAGTGATATTTGTTCTTAGATTATATTTGCGATAGTCATTTTCTATAACAATACCTTCCTGATGTACTAATCCAGCACTTGCAGAATAGGTCGTGCTTTCGGAACCTCCCGAAGCGGTAATGAAGTGGTTTTGAACCATTCCAGTTCTTAATACTTCGTCCTGCCAATTCGCATTTGGAATATCTGTAAAATCTCTAGGTGTACCATCTTGTAAATTGGTAAAAGAATTACCAGGATCTCTTCTTTCTCTGTAAATGAGATAGTCGTCTGCACTTAGAACATTTATGGTGTTGGTAGCTTCAGAAAACCCTATTGAACCCGTATAATTGAATTTTAATTTTCCCTTTTCACCTCCTTTTGTAGTAATAATAATAACACCGTTAGCTCCTCTAGATCCATAAATTGCTGTTGCCGAAGCATCTTTAAGCACTTCTATAGATTTTATATCCATAGGATTAATAGTGGCCAAAGGATCCTGATTTGCAACATTTCCAACGCCTGCACTGGCGACTTCGTTTGGTTCGATATCTATTTGAACACCATCTATCACAAACAACGGTGAACCTGAGCCAAATACAGAATTGGAACCTCTAATATTATAATTCACAGCTGCTCCAGGTTCACCAGAGCCAGTTGTGATGTTTACACCAGCTATTCTACCTTGTAAAGCATCGGAAAGATTAGCGGTTTTATTTACTTTTATCAACGTATCTTTTATGGAACTCACTGAGCCTGTAACATCTCTTTTCTTAACTGCGCCATATCCAATGACAACCACTTCGTTTAAGGTCGTTTCTTCATCCTTTAATTGGACGTTTAGCACAGTTTGTCCAGTATATTTTATTTCTTGAGTAATCATCCCCAAGTAGCTAAATACTATGGTGATATCGTTTTTTTCAAAATTTAATGTGTATTGTCCATTAAAATTTGTTATCGAGCCAAGGTTGGTTCCTTTTATCTGAACAGTTGCAGTTGGTAAAACATCGCCTTTTGAATCTGTAACAGTACCCGTTACACTGTTTTGCGCTTGCGTAAATTGTATTGAAAACAGTAAAATTGCTATTAAAACTTTAGTAATGTTATTCATATTAATCAAGGTCTATTAGTTTGTATTTGCAGTTATTTTGAAATCATCTTTTTTTGAAACTTCGACATTCGTAGATTTATCGTCAATGGTAATTGTTCCTTTACTCTTGTCTAGGCTTTTATAGGTGTTTCCTTTTATAACAGCGTCTTTACAATTAATAATTCTTATGTTTTTTATGTCGGGAAAAATTGGTTTGTATGTGTTGGTTTGGATAATTTGGTTGTTTTCAAAAACCAAACCTTCTACAGACATAGCTTTTATAATAGAACTGTCGAAGGTTTTAATAATATTATTTCTTATTACAATGTTTCTGCTATAGATACCTTCGAAATTTTTCTTGTCCACATATTGAGGGTCTATAAGGAAAACTGATTGAGGTCCGTTACCGCCATATACGGCGTCTACTATGGTATTATTTTCTATTAATAAGCCCTCATTTGGTCCAGATTCGTTCCAAAGTCCTAAATCTCCTGTAAGTCTAAAACTTGCCATTTGCGAAGAAAGGTAATTGTTACGCACGACTACTTTTCTGGGTGTTGAGATTAATAGACTCCTTGCTCTGTTGTTTCTTACAACGTTGTTTTCAATCACAGCAGAAGCATGCCAGGATATATTTTCTACACCATCATAGACTTCAACTTTACCATTTACAGGTTTGTCAAATGTGATGTACGAAATTTTTTCATTTACCCGTTCAACTTTTTTTAGTACCAAAGGCTCTGTCATAGGTTGTAGATTTTTTTGGTCTATGATTTGAACCATATCACCTTCTTCTCCAAACAAATATCCATTTTGATGAGGATGGTAAGTTTCTACAGCAAGTGTGTAGTCGTCTATGATTTTATTTACCCTAACATATGTACCATGAATATTTGTGGCATCATCGAGCATATTTTCAAACGTTGAATTTTTGATGGTTACGGTTCCTTTTACATTACAGAAGTGTGTTGCATCTGCTGTCGTTGTAACCATTCTACCAGATCCCTCTCGAAGTACTACATTAAAGCTATCTAAAGTAATATCTTCAGAACGTTCTGCTATAAGTCCCATGGCGCCAGCATGGTATACGTTAATGTTGTTAAATTCCAATTCTTTGGATTTAAATACTCTAAATGCAGGTGATGTTCTATTTTGAAGGTATTCGCCCTTAGACACCATAACTGAGCCTATAGGAGGGAGTTTGTTCATTTTGGCAGTAATGCGAATAAGGCCTTTCTCCAGCTCCTCTGCATAAATCCCTTTTTCAGGCATATTATACTGTCTTGTATTGTAAAGCGGCGCCATTGTTTTTGGATCCCAAAAGATATTTTGGCCAACTTCTAGATTATAGTGTTCCCAGAACGCAAAACGTTTTCCATATTTTCTTTCGTAAGGAGAATCTTCTCTTTCTAAAGTAATATATAAGTGACCATGTTTGACGATATATGGTGTTTCTATCTTTATGTCAAATGTTTTGTTACTTTCATCTTTTTGAACTACTAAGCCTTCAATTACAAAAGGAACTTCCCAATCTACATTTAAATTGGTAATGCTTACATTGCTGCTGTCTTCAATAATAAAAGGTATCATTTTTCCGTGATATATGAAGTCTGACCCACCACCATCAACACTAAAATTATGAAAGTCTATTAATGGAAATGATGTTCTTTTTAAGCCATTATCATTATTTGTTATTTCGCAATAGCGCTCTGGAGCAAAAGTTGGATAAAAGTGATAAGTCCCTTTTGGAAACAAGAGTTTGCTTATGCCTTCATTCTTACACTTTTTTAAAGCTTCAACAACTATGGGCGTAGCATCTTTTTCGTTTTGGATACCCATATCAGCTAGGTTTAATACTTTTTGGGCATTTAATTGAAAGGATACAAAAACAAACAAGGTAAACAATTTCAAGTATAGAGTTTTATTCATCTTATATTATTTTTTGAGCGAAACTATTCTTTACTTCAGTGAAAATCTTACAACACTTAATCATACTATAAGGTTTTCGTATTTCTATAAATTAACTTATCGTCTACAAATCTATTGAATAGCCTGATCACAAGTATTTTTAAGTGTAACATTATTCTTCTACAATGTAACACAGTAGATTTTTTATGGATTATCGTAATAATTATTACTATAATTTAAGTAATATTGGTAATATGCTTAAAAAAGTAGTCCTAAAATGATGCGAACGTCGCTTTGGTATATCGTTTTGTTAATTTTCTTCCTTTCTAGTCTAAAGGCTCAACAACTTCATTTTAACACTCTAGATGTTAATAATGGATTGAGTCAACATGATGTAAGTTCTATTTT
>JAUIFC010000203.1 GCA_030429455.1 Bacteroidia bacterium
GCTGTCATGCAGGTAGCTCAATAGGCGCTCTAGTAGCAATATGCGTTCTTTTTGATTGGAATTACCTCGTTTGTCTAATAACATCCAGATTAATGGAATAGCCGTACCACGCCATGAAATACCAAGGGTTAGGATATTGATATTGACCCGACCAAACTTCCAGTTAGTGCGATCCATACTCAAGGCTACCCATTGGCCTTGGTGTCCATACAAGAACCAGGCAAACTGCACAAAACGTCGTTGGCAAAACCGATAACCCTTAACAAAACGCTGGATGCGTTTGAAATTGCTATCTACTTGCACCGAAGGATTAACAACCAACGCGAGTTGGGCAAAATTGACGGTACACATTTTCAAAACGGCTAACACTAACTTGCTCATCATACTTAGGCGTTGGCCATGTCCGATAAAATTTTGGGAAAGCACTTCTTTTAGTGCCTTTTCTGTATCTTTAATAATGAGTAATTGGAGGTTTGGTAGTTAAAGTTTCGCACCTTCAATTTACCAATTCTTTCAATTACTCATTTTTTGTCCTGTACTCAGCCTCCAAGTACAAAAGGATTTGTTCCTGTCAAGTGGCGATGGGTAACCGAGGAGACCTTTGGAAGATTCAATTTCTTTCGTAGACTTGATAAAGATCATGAAAAAACAGTGCATTCTTCGGAAGCTTTGGGGCTTTGGCACAATTGTCAAACTATTCTTTATCGTTTATCCACATAAACCAATTTTTATTTTTAAACATAAGTGCTTGGACAAAAATAAGCTAAGCAAAAAAGTTCATTGAAATATTGATAGAAAACTCATCATCATATTTTGTGATGATATAATAAAGAGCATCTTTAAGGGCTTTAGCAGATAAATAATCTTCTGCTTTAAGCCACTCATAATACTTGATTTTACGCCATAACATTTCAATCAAATTGAGATGTGGAGAATAGGTAGGTAAAAAGAACAAATACAAATCTTTGTCATTCCATACCTCTTCTTTTTGTTTCACTTTAGCTGAAATATGCCAAGGTGCATTATCAAGTACCACTACCGTAGGCCGTTGTATTTGGTCAACTAACTCATCCAAACATTCAATAATAAAGTCACTATTGATGCTTTGAGGAGTAGACCAAACCTGCAAACTACCTTTTCGACTCAACAGTCCATATAAATTACAAACACGGTCTTTGGCAGATCGAATAGTTATTTGCTCGCGAACAGGTTGCCAACCATATGGGATGTATGGAGTCAAATTGAATCCTGTTTCATCACTAAACAGTAAATCAATTTTTCCTACATCTTCAAGCTCCATAAGTTGTTTAAGCAATTGTTTTTTTGCTTCATACTCCTGTGGATCAGGGCTACCTTTCAGCCTTCGACGAAAGCGTTTCCATCGGTATTTAAGTTTTTTAAAAAGCGCTTAAGCGTCTTTTTACTCACTTTAATACCAAGTTGATCTTCAAGCTGAGCCGTAACCTTGACCAAGTTTTTAGGTTCATTCTTAATCAAGGTCTTAACCGTTTGTACATGTTGATTGGTTTGTACATCTAATTTAGGTTTACGACCTCGACCTGGCTTAAGCTTTAGACCTTCTAAGCCATACCGCTCCCATTGTTTGAGCCATTCACGTACACTATGGATACTTACCTGGTAAACATCAGCTATCTCCAAAGGTGTCCTGCCTGAATGACTCAGTAGTATGCTATGGCACTTCCTACGGTACAAGGGGCTTTTGCCATGAGCATGTCCCTTTTTTAAAGAACTCTTTTGTTCTTCTGTCAAGTTTTCAATGTGTTTTGATTTGCGTCCCATGACACAAATCTAATAAACTTAAACTATTTTTGTCCAAGAACTTACTCTAAAATTAAAGTTTATGAAAACTCTTCATTCTAAAATTTTACTAACTATTAGCTTTATTATTACCGCTTTTACAAGTTACTCGCAAGACTGTAGTACTAATAATCCAGACAGACAAGATGTATTGGCTTATATTGATCACTTAGAAAATAGTGAAAATGGGGTCATAGCTAGCGCATTAAATCAAGAGTATTTTATTCCAATACACTTACATATTGTGAATGATGATGAAGGGAATCCTCCATCTTCAGGCGATCTTGAAGCTAAGTTCATTACTGGACTGAATGGCGCAAATTCTTTTTTCACAAATGGGATGCAATTTATTCTTTGTGGCGTTTCAGAAATAGATAATAGCGAATATATAAATATTTCAACCTTTGCAAAAGCGACTTCATTAAATAATGAGTATAACGTTCCTAATGCCTTAAACGCATATATTGTTCAATATGTCTTTGGAGAAGGAAATGCTGCTGCATCGTTTCCGTGGGGGGATTGGAATTCGTTAATTCTATCAGGATCTCCAGCAGAAACGCTAGCACATGAGTTAGGTCATTATTTTGGTCTGCTACATACTTTTCAGTGGCCACTTGCAATTACTCCTGATAATGAATGGAATAGTTTTGTTTATCCAAACAATTGTTGGTGTTGCGAGTGTGCAGACGGTAATCCAGATGATACCAATGCAGAAGATTGCTACGCTTGCGGTGTTGATACATGTGATTGTAATGCTAATAATTCAGGGGATCTCATTGATGACACACCGGTAGACCCAGGTAGAAGCAACTGCCCTCCTGGTATTTGTGAAGGACCTTGTTTTGTTTCTGAAACCTTTACCGTTAATGGAGTAAGCTTTACTTATGAAGCAACATATACTCCAGATTACAACAATTTAATGTCATACTTCACTTGCCGCAATACCTTTTCGCCAAAACAATTACAGAGGATGAAAATGACATTATTAACATACCCTACTAGAATGAATTTAGTTGATGAAGATGAACCAAATTGTGATATTTTTATATCTTCATTGGGAAGAGTTGAGAAAGTTGCAATAAAACCAGAAAATGATGATATAGAATTGGTGATTACTCCATTTGGAACAAATGACGTCACCGTAGAGGAAGTAGGAATAGGTGACATCTGTGTAAGAACTACTCAAACTACAGAAGGAGTTTATTTTTTACAAACTTGTAATTTGCCAGAAGGAGATGTAGATGTAAAGGTTTTTCCTGAGGGAAAACCAAGTGGGACAAATCTTACCGATAAGGTCAACACATTAGACTTATTAACCCTCCAAAGACATATCACTACAGTTGATCCTCTAAAAAGTAGTTTCCAATTTATTGCAGCAGATGTAGATAATTCAGGTAGCTTGAATGTCATTGATTATGTTAATATCAGACGCGCAATTTTATCTGTTATTGATGAATTTCCAGCTGTTTCTTCTTGGAGATATGTGCCAGATTATGCCTTATCTGATGAAGATTTTCTTTTAGACTTTGAGAATAACCCATTTACTGCTCTGTGGCAACACCCTAATGGACAAGAATACTCCTATTCTTTCAACTCTCAGGAGAATACCACCAGCTATTTAAATGAAGTAGATTTAAATCTATCTAACTCCGACGTTTTTAATGAAAAAACATGGAGTTTTAAAGGGGTAAAATCTGGAGATGTTCTATTAGAAGAGGAAATCGAAAACGAATTATTGCTTAATGACCAAGTTCTTGGATATGAATTGAGTAGCTCTATTCCAAAAAATGCAGAGTTTTATATTAATCTAGTAGTCAAAGGTAACAATGTGAATCTCGCTGCATACCAATTTGGTTTATTATTAGATGATTCAGCAATAGAAATAATTGGCTTCGAACAAGGGGACTTAACCTCTTTTACACCAGAAAACTTTTCGGTTTCAGAGTTAGAAAATGGGGGTAATTTCTTAAAAACTTTATGGGTTGGTCGCGGGACTAACCAAGAGGCTCCTAACTTTCAACTTTCCAGTAATGGAACTACTTTATTTAAAATGTTGGTGCGCTCTAAGAAGAGTATAAATCAATTAGATGATATAATCCTAATTTCAAAGGGCGCAATCGGGGATTGTCCCCAATCCCTAATTTCTGAAATTCAATAGATTTTGGATCATGATTTCCCATCTTCCTGATAAAGCTATAGCTCTCATTAGAATTAATTTTTCCACATTTTCAGGATACCAAAAACTAGATGGACACTTAAATCTTAGGTTAATAATCCGTCTAATGCCTGATTCTACAATACCGCTTCCACAAGGTCTTTTGTTTGCTCTAAGGAATTGATAGTCAATTCTGTTTTTGTTCTTTTCAAAATACTTATATGGGGTAAATTCCTCTAAGTTGACTCCAGGTATCCCCTTTTTTAGTAATCCCTTGATCTTATTTAAATCTCCCTTCCAAAGAGCTTGTTTCAACTTTTTGAATATTGATTCCTTTTGTTCTTTTTCTACATATAAAACAAGCTCCTCAAGATGTTCCATAGCATGATAATAATCTAATGTTTCTATAATCTTATCTGGTGATACTCCTAATCGCATCAGCATGGGTTTTGCTCTTTGCCATATCCACAAGGCTCCATCTGCTACAAATTGAACATCTTTAGCTTTGTCTATTTCAAGGTGTTTTAAATAACTCTCCAATAATTCGAAGGTCTGCTCATCTCCAAAACTGCTATCATAGATAGGTAAAGTCTGAGTATTGGCTTTCCCCTTTTCATCAATTGTACTAATGACAAATAGCTTTGGTTCGCGCCAAGGAGTCTCATATTTTTGTTCTCGTTTACTTGCTTTTTGTTCTTTATACGCTCGCATTCGAGTACGGCCGCCATCTATGGATATAAGCACTCGTTTACCACAAAGGCTTTCTCCTGCTTGCAACTGAATCCTTGATCGTTCTTTTTTACAGCATTGCCCCATACTTAATGATAAGCTTCTTATCCGATCAAAATTCGCTTGTATCTTTAAATGATTTAACACTTGTTTTGATAAAGCAAATGATGGACAAACTACGGACAATAAACAACTTAAACTCTGATAGGCCAAGCCGCTTTTTTGATCTGTCTTCCAATGTATATGCGATAAATGACGAGTGCAATCATAGCCCTTTGGTACTTTTTTCGAATACAAGGAATCATAGGTTACTTTTTTTCCCGTTCGTAGTTGAATCTCGGCTTTCCGAATAGACAATTTTTTCAAGCCTAGCTCTTTTGCTTTGGCTCGCTGCCTAATTTCAAAAAACTTGCTTTGGCTCACCTGCCTAATCAACAACTCACATATTTGATCATAAAAGTTCATTAGCTGTTCATACAATGATTGCTCAAATTCATAAAAATCCCCCGCTAATAAATCTTTTAACCATTTCTCAAAATCAAACTGCTCTATAAGTTCGGTTTTAACTATCTTTAATCTAGAAGGAGAAAGCTGCATTTTGTTTTTGTTTTGTTCAACCCAAACTTAATGCCTTTCTCTTTCTTTTTTTGATTTTTACTTTAAGGGGGACAATCCCCGATTGCGCCCTTTACAAATGTAATTTATTTTTAAATTAATTAATATATAGCTATGTATTCTAAAACTTTTATCTTCCTGCTGTTTTTTTTAGTGTACTTAATCTCTATTCACAGGAATGTGGAAATCCATCTGCAACATATGAAGAAATGATGGAGTTAAGGTCAAATATTGATCAAACAATAACCATCGAAAATACTTCAACAATAGTTTCCATTCCCATACAATTTTTTGTGGTAGAGGATGAAAATGGTTCGATTTCTTTGGAAAATCTACAATCTACCATAATAAATTGGGTTGAATATTCTAATGAAACTTTCCCTGATAATTTTGACTTCTATATTTGCGATATTATTTTTTTAGATACGGTTCCACAATATTATGATCTTCCCTCTGGTATTATTTCCCCACTTTTAAATTATATCGGAAATACTCAAATGGATGCGAAACAGACCGTGAATGTAGGGATAGTAAATAGCGTAGGTGGGAATGCAGGTAGTGCATTAAAACCAAATAATCCAAACGAACCTGGACTAGTAATGGTTAGTGCAAGTAGAGAAACTTTTGTTCATGAACTAGGGCATTATTTTGGCCTAGATCATACTTTTCAAGAG
>JAUIFC010000204.1 GCA_030429455.1 Bacteroidia bacterium
AAGGGTTTACATTTCTTCCCATTCTTACCTGACCTATTTCCATGATGCCCGTGTGGTTTGTGCCCGAGTTACCATAGATGTTATTGTAAAAACTTTCGATATCTGTTGGTGGAGCGCCAGTAACGACGCATTTAAACATGTCTGTTTGCGTCAAGATAAATGAAGATTGATAGCCGCCCCAACTATGGCCTTGAAGTCCAATTCTGTCAGGGTCTGCATATCCCAAATCTATAACTCTTTGTGTCGCTGAAGTAATACAATCTAGAGAACTTGTCCCAGGTTTACCCACCTCGTAAACATTGTCTGGCTGAAAGAATAAATACCCATTGCTGGCATAAGTAGACCCATGAGGACGATCGTCGTAAACGGGCATGTAATAGCGATGATGACGATTCGACATTTTTTCATAAAAATATACGACCATAGGGTATTTCTTGCCTTCTTCATAATCCGGAGGAAGCGTAAGTGTGCCTTGTAGTTTATCACCTTTGCTGTTTGTATAATCAATCAATACTTTTGAACCCCATTTGTATTCCGCTTGTTGAGGATTTGCATCCGTAAGTCTCGTCGGTTTCTTAAAGGATAAATTGCTAAAGTGGTAATCTGGGAATTCGACAAACGATTCTTTTGTAAAAATGACTTTGTCAACATCTTTAGCTTTTCTAAGATTTCCAAAAGCATAATCATCGTAAAGCAATTCTTTTGGTTTTTTACCCATGTTTAACCTAAAGAAACCTGCTTTTTTGGTCCACTCGCCATAAGCTCTTAACATCACGGGCTTGCTTGTGTCGATGTAAGGATCTTCGACGTCTAGATTGACATAACGAAACTGAATTTCTTCTTGATCACCCATTCCCTGAGTGATGTTTTCGCCACCTGAACCATCTAGTTTTACAGACCACAAATCATACTTATGGTTTAAAATTATAGAATTACCATCTTTCGTCCATCCAGCCAGGCCATAAGGTGGGTTTTCGTGTGGATAGGGATGTTCCATATTCATAAATTGAACTCCTGTGGCTTTAGAAATGTTCGTGATTTTATTCGAATTTAATTCGATCACATGAATCGCAGAATCTTTTTGAATAGCATAATAGTTGCCCTCTGGAGAATGTCCTAAGGTTCTTTTTACCAAATCAATGATTTTTTCTCTCTTGCCTGTTTTTAGATTGACTTGATATAGGTCTGCTGGAGAAACGCCCCAATTCACATCGTTAATGTATGGTTTTGGATTTCTTCCTATCCAATATTCCGAATTTCTCGAAACCAACAATTCGCGCATGGATTCGTCTGTTAGTCTAGTGAATGTATTAGTTTTAGGTTGAAACGAAGCCCAATAAGTGAAATTTTTGTTTCTATTTGCTCTTCTTCGTTGCACAGAGTTTATGGTTTCGTCGTTCCAATGAAAAACATCCAAGTTAGGAATGGTGTCTTTGTCGAGTTTCATTTTCTTTTCCTGCTCTTTAATGCCAAATAGAACAAAACTTCCATCATTGCTAAACTGTAAATTCCCTTTCTCACTTATTACAAAGTTTTCAGGAAAGTTTTTGGAATTGCCCACTTTCAATTCTGTTTTTAGATGCTTTTGATGAAGATTTGAAATAATTAAAAGCGAGTTGTTTCGTTGTTCTAAAGTGTCAACAGTTTCACCTTTAAGTACTGCAAGTTGGTTCCCTTTTGAACTCCAATCCTTTTTAAGCGTTCTGGAATCATCCCATATCAGACTGCTGTATGTTTTTCTATCGCTATCAAGATTTTTTAAAATGTTGTTTTTTAAATCATAGAGGTATAGTCCATTTCCCACCATGTCAGCGGCATCTACCGTATATGCCAAATGATTTGAATTTTTGTTGAAAGCAAAATCACTCACATTACCAAAATTCATGCTTGTCATGTTTCTAAGATCTACCACAACTAAATCTTGTCCTTTGTGCTTGGATTTGTCACTTTGGGTTTTCTCCAGAGATACAGCAAAGAACTTTCCGTCTTCTGAAAATTCCATGGATTTTGCTCTTTTAAATCGAATGGAATCACCGGTGACAAGATTTCTGAGTTCGGCTGTTTTATAAGCCTTTTTCTTAGATTTTTTAAGCTTTTTAGCTGCTTTTTTTGAAGGAGAAATAAGGTAAACAACCCATTTGCTATCGTTTGAAAATGAAGGTGAACCAGCGAATGGAATTTCAAATTCGTTTTCGGTGGTTTTGGATGAAGTTTTTTTAACAAATAAGGTGTCGTCTCCACCATTTGGACGATGCCCATAAGCAAACCATTCGCCATTTGCAGAAATTCTTGTAGAAACAATACGTTTCCATTTGCTGTAGTCTTCCAGCTGTAAAACTTTTTCTTGTGCAGAGCTCGAATTGAAAAAAAGCATAGAAGTCGCTATGCAAATTAATAATAAGTATTGTTTCATGTTTTTGTTTTATGATTTATAAGTGTTTGAATTCTTCTTTACCTCTTATCCTCAAAAAGAAAAGAAAACGCTAAATATAGTGCATTTTAGAAATTTATAGAAATTCGGTATAAATAGTTTTCAAGCTCTTAAGTTATTACTAAAGCGAGGTTCTTCAAGCTTAATCCTTAAATTTATCAGAGATTAAATAAAAAAGCTATCTCAATCGAGATAGCTTTCTTTAAAACTAGTCAAAACTAAAAATGAATTCTTTTACAAAATCCATCTGAATCCTAATTGAACGTTATTCAGACTCACAGGATTGTCCTTAAATATGGTATTCAAACTGTAAGTGATATACAAGGTTTTATCTCCAAACCCGGCATAAGCGCTTAATCCATATAGGAAATTATTGGTGTTATAGTCGTCTTTGAATTTAACCTTTTCATCGTCTCCGTTTGGTGCTTCAAACTTTAACTTTTGAATATTATTAAGGTTAACCCCAACAAATCCACCTAAGCCAAAATTAAATTTATCCGTATGGTAGGTACTACCGTCTTTATAATCATAAGACGATGTATTAAATTGAAGGTGAACAGGGAAGATTAAATTGTCTTGTCTAAACTTGTTTTTGTCAAAATCTATGTTTACTCCTTCAATTTGGTAAGAATCAAGAACCGTTTGGTTTCCGTCTTCGAAATAGATTTGGTCATCTTCTGGTTTTAGACCGTTAAACTGAAATGAAAATCCATAATTGAGTCTCATAAAATTATTTTTTGTCAATCTTGTTGACCATTGGTAACCGATTTCAAAAAATCTGCTGCCGCCAACTTTGAAAGGAGAGTCGTTAAGGCCGCCATCTTCCACTATGGCGTTGTTTAGTCCAAAAGCAATGAACATATCACGTGTTGTTAGTTTAGCCTTTCGTTTGGCTCTTCGTTTTTTGTTGCGATCTACTTCCACTTGAACTCCAAAAACTTTCACGATGTCGTCGTCATTCAAGTCATCACTTTTTAGTTCGTCTGCCAAATACCCATTGCGTTTTAAGAAATCGATTTGGTTTTGAACAATTGCTTTTCTGTTTTTTATATTTTCAGCTATGCGTTCGGCATTTTTTAGTTTTATGGCTTCAAAATCTTCTGGTGAATAAATGGAATCATTGGCTTGCTGTGTATTAAGTTTAGCAATAATTTCTTTAAGCTTTGCTTTCTCTTCATTTTCGATTTCAGCGAGTTTTTGCTCTAGTTTAACAAGCACTGCTTTTGCTTTGTCATCTAGTTTTACAGCAGTACTGTCTTGTGCTATAACATTGTAATTTATACATGTTATACTTAAGATTAAGAATAAAAATTTGATTGTTTTCATGGTTTTAGTATTTAATTGTTAGATATAGTTATGGCTATTTATTAATGTAATAAACTGCTTATTAATATGTTATGTTTTTAGTTTGGAATGATATTGTTTTTTATATCATTAAAGTTGGCAACGATAGCTTCCCAGATTTTGTCCTCAAAGCCTTTGGGTTTTTCAAACAGAATGTCGTCTTCTGCTTCGGCCAAGAGTAGACTAGCTTCCAATCTTAGGAGGGCTTTTTTCTGTTCTGTATCTGTGGTGTTTTTCATTGCGATTTCTAGAAGCGCATTAACCTCTTGTGTGAGTAGAACATTTTGTTCTTCGGCAGTAATGGCTTCAGAAATAATTTCTTTCGGCTGTGTTTCTAAAATAGTGTTCATCTCATTCTGAGCGATATCATTTTGGTTTACTGTTTCGGCAACTTCAACCTTTGTTTTAATTCTATTTTGTTTTGTGCTAATTGTTTTTGGTTCTTTTACTTCAGGTATTTGGACTGCAATTGGGTTTAGAATGGTTTGAGTTTCTATTTTCATTGGCGTAATTTCTGCAGGTTGAGATTGGATAACAAACTGCTCAGTTATTGCTCTTGTTCCAGTAAGTCCTCGATATATTAAAAATACAATGCACAATACGGCTGCAGCAGAAGCTACCTTGTACCATAAATAACTTTTTTTTGGCTTTTGCTCTTTTTCCAATTCCAACTGAATGTTGTCCCATAGGGTTTTACTTGGCGCAATTTCTCTTTTCTCAAGAGTACTCTTTATGTTATATTCTGATTGAGATAGGCTCATGGCATTGTCTTTTTTTGGTTGTTTAGCAAAATATCTTTCAGCATTTTTCTGGCTTTATAGAGTTGAGATTTTGACGTCCCAACATCAATATTCAATAATTGTGCAATATCCTTGTGTTTATAATCCTCTAAAACATACAAACAGAAAACTGTTTTATACCCGTCTGGAAGATTGTCTATAGCCTCTTGAATGTGTGTCGTGTCTTTAACTTCATCCATTGGATTATCTGCTATTGGAAAGCTGTCAAAACTATCTGTCGGGATCAAAATAGATTTTTTTTGTCTTAAAAAATCAATACTTTGTCTCACAATTAGTCGTCTTAACCAACCTTCGAAACTTCCTTTAAATTCGTAAGCCTTTAGATTTAAAAACGCTTTACAAAATCCTTTTTGTAAGACATCTTCTGCATGTTGTAAATCTTTGATGTAGTATCTGCAAACGCTTAACATCTTAGAAGAGTACATTTCGTACAAACGGTATTGTGCAACTCTATCTTGCTTCTGGGCTTTCTTGATGAGCTTGTCTAATTCCGAGTGTAGGTTTAATACTTTCAAAACAGTTGTTGTCTTTATTTCTAAGACGCAAGATTAATTGTTAGGGTTGTCTGAAAAATACAATTTTTTTGAAATATTTTATAGTTAATTGATATTCAGTTAATTATTTTAAGTAAAAATTATTAGTTTTAATTGAAATGTAGTCGATTCAACCTGTTGTTTTGTAGTTTTAGTTGTTTGAAATGAAAGTTTTATTCAATTTAGTTTTGAATTTTCAAAGTGAAGTGTGCATCATAGAATTTATCTTTTGAGTTGAAAATACAACTAAAAACAATACTAAGAATATTGAAGCTCGTCACCAAATTAATAGATTCCTAAGTGCAATTTCTTATTTTGGTACAGTTTTAGATAATATAAAGTGATTCAAATAGTTAGTATTATTGATTAATTCCTTATATCTTTGTCGTATGAGACAGCTATTGTTTTTTAGTGCACTTTTGATATCGTCTGTTATGTTTGCTCAAATAGATGGTAGCAAAACGAGTAGCAGCGGAACTATTTTCAATTCATCTAAAAGCAAAAACACCTCTTCAAGCCTTTTTGGTATTCCTAATCGGCAAACAGAAGGCATGTTCCTCCAAAAAAAGGAAGAAAAGGGTGTAGATTTTACTGCTAAAAGCAAATTTAGCGACCCAGGAAATATTTGGGACAGCCAATATAAAGTAAATACAGGAAGCGAAGGGAATAATTTTGATTCCGAAAAGTATAAAAATGACATGGATTTTGGCATAATTAATAGTAATTCTGCTAAAATGACGGTCATGTTTCGTGATCACATGGCTTTTGATGGAGACCGTGTCAATGTTTTGCTGAACG
>JAUIFC010000205.1 GCA_030429455.1 Bacteroidia bacterium
CGAAGAATCTGGACAAATATCTTATTTGAAAAATGGACAATTTGTAATGTTTAAAGACATTGAAAAACTTTCTACTAAAATTAAAAACGACTTGATGTAAATCTTGAATGTTTTACTAAAAAAATAACTCATAACACATAACCAACACAATTGATATGAAAATAGCCATCATTGGAACTGGGAACTTAGGGCGCTCAATCGCAAACGGTTTGCTGTCTACCTCAAAAATTTCTTCAATTTACCTAACCAAAAGAAACCTAAATTCTTTAGCTGAATTCCAAAACTATGATAATACGGTTTTAACCTCTGACAATCAGGAAGCTGTAAGGCATTCCGAAATTATAATCCTAGCCGTACAGCCTGCTCATGTCAAAGGGATTTTATCTGAAATTAAACCATATCTTAATGAAGACCATACTATTATTTCGACGATAACGGGGCTTAGTCTTGAGGACATTGAATCTTTATTAAATAAAGAAACTTCTATCATCAGAGCCATGCCTAACACCGCTATTTCAGTTGGAGAATCCATGACGTGCTTATGTGCAAACCATTTGGGAAAACAACGTATAGCTATTGCTGAGACTATTTTTAACAGCTTAGGCGTTAGCATGGAAATAAACGAAAGTCTTATGCAAGCCGCTACTGTGGTTTGTGCAAGTGGCATTGCCTTTTGGATGCGTTTGATTAGAGCATCGACCCAAGCGGCTATTCAACTAGGGTTTGAAGCAAAAGAAGCTCAAAAATTGGCGATGCATACGTGTTTTGGTGCTTCCAGTTTACTCATTAAAAACGGGAACCATCCAGAGCAAGAAATTGATAAAGTCACCACGCCAAAAGGCTGTACGATAGAAGGTTTGAACGAAATGGAACATCAAGGTTTAAGCTCGTCATTAATTCATGGGATGGTCGCTTCTTTTAATAAAATAAATGCTATAAAAGAAAAGCAATTGTAAGACTTTTAATCGTTTCGCAAACATCATTATTATTCAGCTCCTTGTGAATCTTCAAATTGTACTATGCGAAGCTTAGGGTTAATTTCAGAATAAATTTTTTAAAAAATAATTGCTCAGACAGTTGAGCCTAATTGCTCATTAATCCTATTAACAATTTGTCCCGGAGAAATTGAGGAAAGGATATCGTGATTGTCAATGCCTTTTGTGTTTCCAAATACAGATGTTGGCAAAAAGGGAAATCTTTTAAGATCAGGTAAAAGTTGAAGGTCTTCTGTTTGACCATAAGGTGCAAAACCTAAATATGGATGCGTTTGTCCCCAAACCGTCATGACTTTTACACCATACATGGCCGCCAAATGGCCATTACCGCTATCCATAGATAACATTAGATGAAGATTTGAAATAATGTTTAATTCCATTTTAAAATCAAATGCGCCAGCAACACAAAAGACATTTTCAACAGAAGCTGACCAAGATTGAAGAATTTTAGTTTCCTTATTTCCACCACCAAATAAATAAATTTGAAGAGTAAGGTCTTTAGCCAATTCTTCTATGACAAGTCGCATTAATTCGGGTGGATATGTCTTACCTTCATGCGCAGCAAATGGGGCAATACCAATGTGTTTCGCTGCATTATTCCAATGTAGTTTTTCCTTGACATCATGACTTAGCGGAACAGCCTTCAAAAATTGAAGATGCTCCAAATCAATACTATATCCCAATTTTTCAAAAACTTCAGTGTATCGCTGTGCTGTGGTTTTTAAGGGTTTTAATACTTTATTCTCAGGTCTGGTCAAGGCCTTTTTCTCGGCTCTTCCTTTGTCAATTTTTACAACTGTTAGCCCTTTCAGTTTAAGAAAAAAGCCAAGGATTTTAGAACGTAAAACGTTGTGAATATCGGCTACTCCGTTAAACTGTTTGGCCTTAAGTGCATTACTTAACTTGTATAGCCCCAAAACACCTTTATGCGTCGTTTTTACTTCGGCAATAACCACATGAACCCTAGGAATTCCTTCAAAATAAAATCGGAACATTTGTTTTGTAAGCACGGTAACCTCTAACTGTTCATACTTGGAAATCAAGGTGTTTATAAGAGGAACTGCTATGGCGACATCACCCATTGCAGAAAGCCTAATGACCAAAATATGCGGCTTAGGCTCAGGCATTTATTTCCGACTTCTAAGCACAGGATTCATTTCATCGTCGTTGTACATTTTCATCTGTTTGTAAACTTTCATGTACTTTTCGCCCTTCGAAATATCTTCCAAAAGTTGGTCTATAGCCGTAGATAAATCTACGCGTTGTTCTAGTAAAACCTCTAGCTTTTGTTGGGATTTGGCTTTATAGTCTGCACTAGCATCGGCACGATTGGCTTCCTCTTGCATGTGGTAAATTTTTAAAGCCAAAATGGACAACCGATCGATGCCCCAAGCTGGACTTTCTGTGTTTATTCTAGCATCGCCTTTTACATCAACATCTTTGTAATGATCTAAAAAATAACTGTCTATGTATTCAACCGTATCTGTTCGATCTTGGTTAGAGGCATCTATTTTTCGTTTGAGAACTAGAGCATCTTCAGGGTTTATTTCTGGGTCTCTTATGATATCCTCATAATGCCATTGAACGGTATCTATCCAACATTTTCTATACAATAAGTGAAATAAGACATCTTCCTTTGGATGGTATGGATTATTAAACGCTTGGTCTACACTATCTAGAACATGATAGGTTTCTATGACTTGCTGAAAAATCTGATTGGCTTTTTGAGATACCATTAATTTAATTTTTTTGCAAAGATAACTTAATAGTCGTTAGGCGATAGTTCTTAGTCGATAGATTTTAACACAAGTACTTTTGCGTCAGGCTGCAATTGTAGGAGGTAGTTTAAGCATTTCATCTCAAAATGTCCTTTTTTATATCAATTTATAAAGCAGTTACGGTTTTGATTCTAAAACCTCAACGACGCACCAAAGAGAACATTTATGCCAGCTTGCGGATAAAACCCAGCACCTTCGAAAGTTGTAATATTTCCACTGCCATCATCGCCATCAAAGGTAAAAAAGTAGCCGTTGGATACAAATTCTTCATCAAAAATGTTGTTTATCAAACCAGTTAAAACAATTTCATCAAAAACAGGAATATTCTTTATGGTGTAAATCAAATTCAAATCATTTACAAAAAAGGCGTCCAATTTTGACACGTCACTGTCAATATTTCCCATGTACTGTTCACCTACATATTTACTTAAAACATTGATTTGAAAATTATTCATCACACTGTAAGAAATTTGATTTCCAGCAATAAAACTAGGTGAATAAGAAATAGTTGTATTTCCTAGATCGACAAGTTGTCCATTTAAGTTGGCGACAAAACCTTGATTTTTATTTTCACTTACAGCCACGTTCGGCTGAATTATAAGCTTTTCATTTATCCGAAAATTCCCTTCGATTTCAAGTCCTAATCTATAAGACTCACCACTCGTTTGACGGATTGGGTTTCCAACATCGTCTAAAGCACCTGTTAACACCAATTGATCTTCGTAATGCATGTAATAAATATTGGCATTTATACTTGCTTTAGGTTTTGCATATCGCCAACCTAGCTCAAAATCGTCTAACCTTTCCGCAGAATTTACACCATTTTCAAAATCTTGGCGGCGAGGTTCTCTGTGCGCTCTGCCATAAGAAAGGTACAATTGATTATTAGAGTCTGCCTTGTAGGATAACCCAAATTTTGGATTAAAAAAATCAAATGATTCATCCACTAAGAAGTTATTGCGTTGGTCATTTGTTCCTGTGGTTTCATAAGTCACAAAACGTCCTTGCAAATCGCCATAGACTTGCCAAGTATTGTTTATTCGCCAAGTGGCTTTTGCAAAGGTTGTGAATTCATTTTTTGTACCATTGCCGTCATAATAACGATCTCTAATTAAACCATTTCCAGCAAATCTTGACCAAATAACTTCACCAAAATGATCGCCATCGTACAAACTGTAAAATGCTCCGGCCGTAAAATCCAATTCATTGTTCGAGTAATTCAAATTCGCATTCACCACATAGTAATTATTGTCCAGCCAACGTCTTCTGATCAAATCTCCTTCGGTGATGCTTTCATCTCCTACTTGAACTGGTCCAATTTGATGAAATATCAAATCGGCATCCTCTACAAATTGTTCAAAATAACCGCGGCCGTAAGTGTAATTTAGGCCTAAATTAGAAGACCAATTTTCGTTATAGGTTTGATTCCAATGCAGTTGGTAATGGTTTTGGGAATAATTATCTACTTCATTATCATAAAACTGCATGTTCCCGTTTTCGTCGGTAAACATTCCAGCAGGATTAAACGTCCTATCCGTTTCTAGTGTTTCTCGATCGATGCCAAACCAAGATTGGTAAGTGACTTCATTGCCACCAAATGCAATCGCTTTGATCAATGTATTGTCGTCTTTATAATTCCCTTGCAGAAAATAAGACCTTAAATCTGCAGATGCCCTATCAATATAACCATCGGAGCTAATTCTCGAGAGTCGCCCAGAGAGTTCAAAATGCTCGTTAAGCAATCCAGTGCTGAACTTTACATTGTTTCTAAAAGTATTGAAGGAGCCCAAACTTGAATTGATTTCGACTGAAGCTTCTTCATTATATTTATCGGTCAAAATATTCAAACTCGCCCCAAAAGCCCCAGAACCATTTGTAGATGTTCCAACACCTCGTTGCAGTTGAATATTTTCGGTTGAAGATGCAAAATCCTGCAAATTGACCCAAAACGTGCCTTGGCTTTCTTGATCGTTATAGGGTATGCCATTAATCGTTACATTAACACGAGAATTATCGCTCCCTCTAACACGTATCGAAGTGTAACCAATTCCATTCCCCGTATCTGAAGTCGACACCACATTGGGTAAAAAATTCATCAATATCGGGATATCTTGTCCTAAGTTTCGTTTTGAAATTTCTTCTTTAGAAAAATTTGAATGTGTTATTGGCGAATCTGCATTTACCCTAATGCCTTGAACAGAAACTTCATCTAAAGATTCTATCGCTTCGTTTAAATCGATGTTTAAAGTTTTGTTTGCATCCAAATTAAGCCTAACAACTTTAGAATTTCCAAAAGTGAAAACAACCTCATAATTTCCTACAGGTAATTCTAAAGCATAAAACCCATTCAAGGTAAAACTTTGAGCAAAAATTGAAAGTGAAAATAAGCTGAAACCTAAGAATAATATGTTTTTCATTCTGAAACAATTAAAGAACAAAAGGGGTAATTATTCTTGTTTATTTAACCAAAAAATCCTGTGTTTTTATTTACACAGGAGTATACACAATTAAGATTTGTAAGTCTTAAACATCCCTTGGCAACATTACTTGCCCAGGTTCATTGGGTATAATCTCAGCCTTGCACATGCAAAACACCCCTTTGAGATATCCTGCAAATTTAATACATTTTAAGAGAGAGTGATTAATCTTTGAAAAAAATTAAAGAAAATATTAGTAGGATGATTAAGATATTCTCTATATTTGCATCCCAAAATTATAGAGATTAATGCAGGCGTGGTGGAATTGGTAGACACGCTAGACTTAGGATCTAGTGCCGCGAGGTGTGAGAGTTCGAGTCTCTCCGCCTGTACAAATAAAGCTGAGATGAACAATCTTGGCTTTTTTGTTTTATAGAACATTGTTACCGCACGATTGTATCTAGAAGCGATGTAGATAAAAACTTACAAAAGGCAAAAATAGATTTAGAAAATCATCAAAAAAAGGAAACTTTACTTTATCTCTGAAAAACCCAAATGATGGAGAAATTGAAATAATTATTTGTTCTGAAACTATTCATCATAGAAAAAATTATAAAATACCTCGATTAGTTTAGACCATTATCTGTTGATTCTTAGTTGAATTTTTAAGCAACATTTTTATACTTTTTGATAGGTTTTTCGTTTAT
>JAUIFC010000014.1 GCA_030429455.1 Bacteroidia bacterium
CTCTTCGATTATTTGTGAATGATACTGTTGACTCTCATAAAAATTTAAAAAGCTATCTATGGCCATAGAAACATCTTCGGCCTTATTCGCAAAACCATAACATTCTGCAAGCTTTAGTGCTTTTAGGCCTTCAAAAATGAGCTTTTGATTGTCTACAAAATAACACGTTAAGAAAGGCTTTCTTAAAGCAACGGCTTCAAAACTTAACATACTCGATGGTATGATTAAAACTTTACTCTTCTGCATATAACTTATCATATCTTGTTCTGATAAATTATTCAAAATAAAAAGATTATCTGATGAAAAATCATAACTATTTGAAGTTTTATTACTTACCCAATAGATTGGCAAGCTAAAACCTCTTTCCAGTAATGTACATACAAATTTCTCGCCTAGGTTATATGTATCGGCACCACCAAAACAAATAAATACACCTTCACCATAATTATTCTTTGCCTCAGTATTCTTCTCTGCATGTTTTAAAAATGCTTTCCTTAAAATTGCATACTTTAAACCTAAATGTAGTTCTGCAGTTGTGTTGCCAAAATGATTCTTATTTATGCCTGGAGTATGGTTTAGTACGACATCAACATTCTTTGCTTCGTAAGGAATATCGTTAGTTTCAATTAGTTTGTACACCTTTTTTCTTAGTCGTTTTTTGTATTCCTCTGAAAAATTATAACCATCTATCCAAACTATATCATTGTGGTTTGTAAGAGCAAAAATTTCTTCTTCTTTTGAAATATATTTGACAGCAAAATTCAAATTTAAACTTTGAATATAGGTTTTATTCTCCTTAAGACAAATTAAAGAAACATCAAAATTATCTTTCAACATTTCTGCTATTGCGACACATCTTGAAAGGTGTCCTCGTCCAATTTTTTTATTAGCATCTGCTCTAAAGAAAACTCTTTTACTCACTAAAAATCAGATAACTTTAAGTAATCCCCTTGATTAATATCTCTTTTTAATGTTTGTCCAGATAATTCATCAATTTTGTAAGGAGGTATTCCATCTTTTGGGCATGGTCTTAGCACTTCTAAATCTGCTTTCTCTAGTATTTGCCCCTTTTTTAACTCGACTTTTGCCCTTATCGCTCTTCTTTGAACGACAATGGTATTGGCTTCGTTTTCGGATATCTTTTTTATCCCGTCTCCAATGACTAAATCTAGAAATTTAGAATCGTCAGCTATTTGTTTTACCTTTTGATACCTTTCATTAAAATTGTCACTTTCAGCAATTTTATTTTTTAGAATATTGGTTTTCTCAGCCATTTCTTTCCATTCCAATGGCATCATAGAAAACGAGTGGTCTTGTCCTTTTTGACTGCTATCTAGGGTAAAATGCTTTTCTACAGCAACACAATCGTAAAGACCAACAGCTGCCAAAACTGTCAAATTTCCATGTGTGTGATCAGATAACCCTAACAGTAATTCTGGCCAGATGTTTGAAAACGTTTCCAATACTTTCAAATTTATGCTTGAAAATCTTTGTTTCGTCATACTTACATCCTCATCATGCGAAGCCGTGTAATTCGTATTACATTGCATCAAAATAATATCCTCTGTTTTTTGTTTTGCAACATTTACTGCCATTTTTACCTCCTCAAGCGTTGAAGCTCCTGTTGCGATAAGTATCGGTTTTTCTAAACTCGACATGAGGGCAATTTGTTCATGCCATGTTATATCTCCTGAGCCTAATTTAAAGGCAGACACATGAGGCGCAACGGCTTTGGTCAGTTCTGGTGAATATGGAGAAGTAAAATAATCCATACCCAATTTTTCTGATAACTCTTTCAACTCTAATGTCCAATCTAATGGTATCGACGCAGCATCATAAGAGTCAAAAACGGAGGTTTCCCATTTGCTCTGATGTGTGCTTACACCCTTTAGATTTTTGAAACCATAGTCCGAAACAATCGTTTTTGCTGTAAAGTTTTGCATTTTCACCGCATTTACACCCGATTCTGAACAAGCATAAATAAGTTCTTTAGCCTTCTGCAAATCACCATTGTGATTGGACGCTATATCTGCAATGAAATATACAGGATGATGTTTGCCTACAAAATGCTTTCCTATTTTAATGGCCATTAGAAAATCTTAGTTTTTGATATGCATTTAGTTTTGATACTTTAGTTAGTGTATCCGCTTCGTTAAAATATTTAGAATCTTTATAAATGTCAAAAATTTTATGAGGTATACAATTCAGGTTTACATTTCTAACATAGTCTTTTGACATTACTCGACTTTCGCTGTATCCAAATAAAACAGCTTGTTTTCGAAGAAAATCAATTTCGTCCGAACAATCCGTTGCACCTATATGAATAATCCCTGTGATTTTATCCCTAATTATTCTATATAGTATTTCCACTGCATCATTTACAAACAATCTATTTTGAAAAACCTTTTGATCTACTCTAATATGTTCACCACTATGCAACTGTCTTAAAAACATTTCGTTCCTAATAATCTTGTGCTTACAAAATCCTTGAAGAGATGAAAATCTTAATATGCTCCAATTGAAGTTTTCATCGTAGAGTAATCGCTCACTATTTTGTTTAAAAATGCCATATTCGCTTATCGAATTGGCCAATAAATTTTCAGTAAGTGCTCTATCTTTATGGCCATCAAGAGCTAAAACGGAGGAACTAAACAGATAATGGCATTGGTTATTATTTCTACAATAGTTAACAATCTTTTCATGTATTGCTAGTTCTTTAGAATTGTCACTTCTAAGAAAGTTAACTATAATATCAGGTTGAATTTCATTTAAAAAAACTGAATAATCCTTAATTAATTTAGATTCTACAAGATCTACAGGTTCTTGAAATTTTAAATAGGTATTAAAATAGGTAGCCGTTATTTCAAATTCTTGAGCAGATATTTTGTCCAAAAATAGACTTCCCAGCCAAGATGCTGAACCAAGAACTAATATTCTATCCTTTTTTGCTGTCATAATGCGCTAGATGGTCATAGACATCGGAAAAAGCTTTAATGTGTTTTAGGCGATTATCTTGGAATAGACTATGTAATCTCTTATAATCTTCTTCGGTGTCTACGGTTAAAAGTTTATCTAAATCAGGTCTTAAATCAAGCTCTTTAGGATCTGCTTCTATTACTTTGAATTTACTTGGATTTCGCCTTATATACATCGTTACATGTTCTCTGTCTTGACTATTAACTTTATTATTTTCATCTAGTTTTAGAAGAGTTTCAACATTTACAAATTCGTAGACAATATGAGATAAGCCTTTAACACATGTATAATCAGATTTTTGTGCAATGTGCTTGTCAAATAAACGTTTTGTTGCTTTTGCGTTGTTTACAGGATTGTCTGCTGTTACTCTTATTATTACATCATTATCATCAAGACCTTTTGCGATTTTAATAAAACGACTTAGTACATCATTTTCGCTACCTCTAAAACACTTTATGTATAGAGATTTACATTTCTCTTCGATAACATCGTCTATACTCAGATTGGTTGTAGCCACTACTATATCGTCAATAAAGTCATTTTTTTTTACAGAATGGATGACCGTTTCCAAAAGTGTAGAATTTGCAAGTTTCATTAAAGACTTTTTTGGTAGTCTTGAACTTCCCATTCTAGCTTGAATGATGGCAACGACTTTCATTTTACAAAAAAACTAGCTGACACTTTACAGTGGTCCGACGTGAGTATTTATCAAAGCCTTTAGACTCTCGATACTTTCAAAGTCTTTATTTTCACCAGAATTGTATGAAAACCCAAGATCTACTTTTTTGGCATTAAAGTGTTTTATGTAATCCTCTACTTCGAACTTAGGCTGTGAAGGAAGAATGGAATAGTACGTCCCTAAGTCGTAAGTATAATGTGAGTCTGAGGCAGAAATCATTTCTTCGTGAATTTTCTCACCTGCTCTTATGCCTACTTCTTTGTATTCGCAATCTGGACCTATTGCTTTTGCCAAATCCATAATGCGATACGAAGGTATTTTTGGCACTAGTATTTCTCCGCCCCAGGCGTTTTCCAAAGTATACATAACCATTTCAACACCTTCTTGTAGGGAAATATTAAAACGTGTCATTTCCTTATTGGTGATTGGTAGCACACCTTCTTTTCGCTTTCGCATAAAGAATGGAATAACTGATCCATTAGAGCCCATCACATTGCCATATCTCACGACTGAAAATGTAATAGGATTTGTGCCCTTGATGTTATTAGCCGCAACAAATAACTTGTCGGAAGTCAATTTTGTTGCCCCGTACAAATTTATAGGAGCGCAAGCCTTATCTGTTGAAAGCGCAACAACCTTTTTTACTCCTGTTTTTAATGCTGCTGAAACTACATTTTCTGCACCGCCTACATTTGTTTTAATACATTCGTCTGGGTTATATTCTGCAATGTGAACGTGTTTCATTGCCGCTGCATGAATAACATAATCTATGCCATAAAAAGCCCTTTCTAATCGTACATGGTCCCTGACATCGCCAATAAAAAAACGAATTAGCGGGTATTTTTCAGGTGGATATTCCAATGCCATTTGATATTGTTTTTGCTCATCTCTAGAAAAGATGACCAAACGTACATTAGGATATTTTTCTAAAATATATTTTGTTAAGGCCTTACCTAAAGAACCTGTACCACCTGTTATAAGAATAGATTTATTATTTAGCATTCTTATTTTAGATTTTAAAATAATCTATATACCACTTTACAAATCTATCTGCACCTACTTGAATATCTGTATTAGGCTTATAGTTATAGTCTTTTTCAAGAGCTGTTGTATCCGCCCAAGTTTGCTCAACATCTCCAAGTTGCATTGGCATCATTATCTTCTCCGCCGTTTTTCCAGTTGAATATTCTATGGCTTTTATAAAATCTAAAAGTTTTACAGGACTTCCATTACCAATATTATAAAGGCTGTATTTCTTTTCCTCTGGTTGCGGAACTAATAATGTATTCTTTACACCTTCTACAATATCGTCTATGTAAGTAAAATCTCTTGAAAGTTTGCCTTCATTAAATACTTTGATTGGTTTATTATTTAGAATGGCGTCTGTAAACAAAAACATGGCCATATCGGGTCTTCCCCAAGGCCCATATACTGTAAAAAATCTAAGTCCAATTGTCTGAATACCATACAGATGACTATAAGTATACGCCATAAGTTCGTTACTCTTTTTTGTCGCAGCATACAAGCTGATCGGATGGTCTACATTATCAGTAGCTTCGAATGGAACTTTTTTATTCAAACCATATACACTAGAGCTGGATGCATAAACTAACTTTTTAATTTTATGGTGTCTAATGCATTCTAAAAGGTTTAAAAAACCAACAATATTTGCGTCTATATAAGCACTTGGATTTTCTATACTATATCTCACTCCCGCTTGAGCTGCTAAGTTACATACCATATCGAATTCAAAACGATCAAACAGAGCATTTAAACCCTCAGAATCAGTTAAGTCAAGTTTGATGAACTGAAAGTTTTCAGCATGTTTCGAACTGCTCGTCAAGGTGTTAGAAATTTGTGTTATTCCTAATTCATTTAATCTATTTGATTTTAATGAAATTGAATAATAATCATTTATGTTGTCCAGTCCTACAACTTTATGACCTAGAGCGATTAATTGTTCGCATAAATGGTAACCAATAAACCCAGCTGCTCCGGTAACAAGAATAGTTTTTTTAAGCATTAGTAAATTATTTTTGATGTAATTAAAACTGATTATATCGTCTATTCAGAACCGATAACATAGTATTCGAAGCCAATATGTTCCATTTCCTTTTTCTCAAGAATCATTCTTCCATCAAAAACAAAAGCTGGCTTTTTCATATGCTCAAAAATCTTGTTCCAGTCGTAAGCCGTAAATTCATCCCATTCGGTTAAAACAGCAACCGCATGTGCGTCTTTACAAGCATCATAAGGATTATCTACTGTGGTTAAATACTGTTTATTCTCTTCATCAGTTCTGGTATTGAGATAATTTAAATCAGAATAAATTTGTTTTTCTTTTACCTTTGGATCATATACTGAAATTTCAGCTTGTTCGTCTATTAGTCTATCTGCAACATAAATGGCTGCCGATTCTCTGGTGTCGTTTGTATCCTTTTTAAATGCCCATCCTAAAAAAGCAATTTTCTTACCCGAAACAGTGTTGAAAAGTGTACTAACAATTCTTTCTGCAAATCTAACTTTCTGATGATCATTCATTATGATGACCTGCTCCCAATAATCTGCAACAGCATTTAAGCCTAAAGATTTGGCGATATAAACTAAATTCAAAATGTCCTTTTGGAAGCATGACCCACCAAAACCGACGGAAGCCTTTAAAAACTTCGGACCAATTCTGGAATCCATTCCAATGGCTCTTGCAACTTCATTTACACTAGCTCCTGTCGCTTCACATAGTTCTGAAATGGCATTGATTGAAGACACACGTTGTGCCAAAAATGCATTTGCTGTTAATTTTGATAATTCGGATGACCATACGTTTGTTGTCAGGATTCTTTCTTTAGGTAGCCATGCCGCATAAATATCGACCAATGCCTGGATAGCTTCTTGCCCTTCTTCTGATTCCTCTCCTCCAATCAAAACGCGATCAGCTTTTTCCAAATCTGTAATCGCTGTCCCTTCTGCCAAAAATTCAGGATTTGATAGAATCTGGAAATTCACATTGTTTCCTGTATTATAGAGTATGGTTTTTATGGCTTGTGCTGTTCTTACCGGTAAAGTGGATTTTTCTACAACTATCTTATCATCCTTTGCAACAGCAGCGATTTGTCTTGCACATAATTCTACAAATTTTAGGTCGGCCGCCATATTTTTACCTTTTCCATAGGTTTTGGTTGGTGTATTTACAGAGATAAAAATCATTTCAGCTTCGTCAATCGCTTTATCTACTTCTGTAGAAAAAAATAGATTTTTACCTCTTGCTCTACCAACAACCTCATCAAGACCTGGTTCGAATATTGGAAGCTTATCTAAATTTTCACTATTCCAAGCATCGATTCTTTGCTGATTGATATCGACTACAGTAACTTTGATGTGTGGATTTTTATCTGCTATAACTGCCATAGTTGGCCCTCCAACATAGCCAGCTCCAATACAACATACATTTTTTATTTTTTTCACAATACTATAATATCACGGATTAAACTAATAAATTTACTCATGGCTTCGCCATTGCAAGCCCCATCTAGGCTTACTGAATTAACTCATAAAATACGACTAGAATTATCTTCTAACTTTAATCATAAATCCTAATCGTTCTAAATACACACAATAATGTGTTTTCGAGACGTACTTAAGGACTGCAACTTCTTCCTCGAATCCTAAGCCTTTCAATTTTATGTGATCACCTTTTCTTACATTCTCAACTTCAACAAGACTGGATTCATTGGAAAGTACATCTCTCAATATTTCTAACTCTTTATCTTTGACAATGGCTGGCTTTTTTAACCAAAATAAATACCTAACAACCGTATTTACTTGAAAAACTGAATTTCTTTCCTTATCTGTTAAAAAAACAAATATCATCGAAGGCAAAACAGGCACTTCAATTTTTTTCTTTCTATCGCTCCATTGCCTAACTTCTATTCTTGTTGGGCAGTAAGCTTTTATGCCTATTTCATTGAGATTAAATGCCGTTTTTTTCTCGGTATTTGGTTTGCAATAAAGAACATACCAGTGTTTTTGTGCAGTAGATTGTACTGAAAAATTCTTTGTAGTCTCAAGACTATTCATAAACAAATAGTTTAATTCTATTGCTTTAAAAAACAACTATTCTTAAAAGCAAAATAAATACGCAAACATATGAAAATTATAAATGTTTTAAGAATACTCTTCAAAAATTAATACCAATAAAAATCTTCTCAAAGTGAGCGGCAATAAGCCTTTAAACAATATAATTGAATTTCAAAATGTTAAATTTTTGTGCTTTTCAATGCATCATTCCAATGACGTATATTATAATCAAAATCGTTCTTAAATTTTTGCTTATTCAACACTGAAAAAAATGGCCTTTTTGCCTTTGTTGGGAATTGTTCTGATGGAATTGGATTCACACGACATCTCATTTGATAACAATCGAATATTGCTTTTGTAAAATCATACCAAGAAGCGACACCTTCGTTAGAAAAATGATATAATTCACGCTTTGATTTCCAGAGTTTAGATTTTTCGACACAAACGAGTACAGCTTTTGCCAAGTCTAAGGCGTAAGTTGGTGATCCTATTTGATCGTCAACTACATTCAGTTCCTCTCTTTCTTTGCCAAGCCTAAGCATAGTATTAAAAAAATTATGCCCTTCTGACGAATACAGCCAAGAGGTTCTAATAACCAAAGCACTTATTTCTGAATTTAAAATTAATTCTTCTCCCGCTCTTTTAGATTCGCCATAAACACCTAATGGATTTGTTTTATCTGTTTCCTTATATGGTCTAAAGTGATTTCCATCAAAGACATAATCTGTTGAAATATGAATAAGGGCAACTCGATTCTGGTCACAGACTTCAACAAGATTTTTTACGGCATCACGATTGACTAGAAATGCAGTATCTCTTTGATCTTCAGCAAGATCTACAGCTGTATATGCTGCGCAATTAATAATTAGATTTATATTGCTCTTTTCGACAAAAGTAGATACTTGGTCTTTTTGACAAATGTCTAGGTCTGCTTTATCATTAAAAAAAAATCTATGGCTAGCGTCTCTTGAAATCTTTTGAAACTGTTTTCCCAATTGACCATTGCCACCTGTAACTAAAATATTCAAAATGTGTAATTAAACTTTTAATTGTTAAAAAGGCGAATCGAATTCTTTGAATGATTGATGGCGCATATCCTTGTCTGAAATAATGAAATTTTCTTTTTCTAAGATCCAATCTATATTTAAATCCTTATCATTCCACATGATTCCACTGTCGTAATCTGGCGCATAGATATTATCCACCTTGTAAGAAAAAACGGCTGTTTTGCTCAAGACGACATAGCCATGAGCAAATCCTCTAGGAACAAAAAGTTGTTTCTTATTTTTAGCTGACAATTTGATCGCTTCATATTGTCCATAGGTCGGAGATTCTTTTCGTAAGTCGACTACAACATCGAGCACCTTGCCTTCTGTAACACGAACTAATTTGGCTTGAGTGTAAGGTGGCAACTGAAAATGCAGCCCTCTTAGTACTCCTTTTTTTGACTTTGCTTCGTTATCTTGAACAAAATCTACTTTGTTTCCTGTAACTTCTTCAAAAAGGCTTTTGTTGTAACTTTCTAAAAAATAACCTCTATTATCGCCAATCACATGTGGTCTAATGACATAACAGTCTTGTAAATCTGTTTTTTCAATAACCATTGTCACTATTTAAGCAACCAACTGCTCGACTGAATTTTATCCCCTAAACCATCTAGAAGATGCACGCCTAATTCATTACAAATTTCAGCTTCAGGAATACTATTATTGTTTTGATCTCCGCCATTTGCAAAGGTAAAATCGTATTCATCACTATGATCTTTTACAATTTTCTCTATGGACTTTCTTACGGTTCTGTCTTTATCAATAGATAAAAAAGTTTTGTCAACTGGCTTTATATTTGAAACGATGATGCATCTTTCCTCTTCGCCTTGAAACTCTTTACTGCCCTTTAACTCTCTTTGGTAGTCGCTATTGACGATAACGAATAATACGTCTGCGTGCTGTTTTGCATTATGGAAATACTCTAAATGTCCTTTATGTATAGGGTTGAAATACCCCGATACAATTATTGCTTTCTTTTTCATACTAATCTATTATGGATTTTAAATATTCGTAATAATTGCCCTTTAGGTTTTTAATTCTATTTGTTATCTCTGCCGAAGTGATCCAATTTTGAACAAATCCTATCTCTTCCAAACATGCAATCTTGAGACCTGTTCTCTTTTCCAGAGCCTTTACAAATTCTGTAGCTTCGGTAAGTGCTTCGTGTGTACCGGTATCTAACCACGCATAACCTCGACTTAAAATCTGCATTTTTAAATTGCTCTCTTCTAGATAATGTTGGTTGACCGATGTTATTTCGAGCTCACCTCTATTAGAAGGCTTAACGTTTTTGGCAACCTGAACTACAGAGTTGGGGTAAAAATATAATCCCACTACGGCATAATTGGATTTAGGATTATTTGGCTTTTCTTCAATACTAATTACGTTATTGTGCTCATCAAATTCTGCTACACCATAACGCTCAGGGTCGTTCACATAATTTCCAAATATGACTGCTTTTCCTTCTTCCGCTACTGTTTTTACTGAATTTGTCAAAAGTTTGCTAAAACCTGAGCCATAAAAAATGTTATCACCTAATACCAAACAGACATCATCGCTTCCAACAAAATCTTCTCCAATAATAAATGCTTGAGCCAGACCATCTGGACTTGGCTGCTCTTTGTAAGATAATTTGATACCAAATCGAGATCCATCTCCAAGAAGTTTTTCAAAATTTGGCAAATCGTGTGGTGTCGAGATAATCAGAATATCTCTGATTCCGGCCAACATAAGCACGGACAATGGATAATAAACCATTGGTTTATCATAAATTGGCAATAATTGCTTTGACGTAGCTAGCGTTAATGGATGTAATCTTGTTCCCGAACCTCCTGCTAATACAATTCCCTTCATAATAAACTAGTTAGCATATTGATTTTCGTAGTATTTCTGGTATGCACCACTCGTTACATTTTTAAGCCACTCCTTATTTTCTAAGTACCAATCAATAGTTTTAGAGAGTCCTTCTTCGAAAGTCACCGAAGGTTTCCAACCTAATTCTTTGTTGATTTTTGATGCATCTATGGCGTAGCGCAAATCGTGTCCAGGTCTATCTTTTACAAAAGTGATTAACTCTTCACTTTCACCAGCCTTGCGCCCTAATTTGGCATCCATTTGTTGACAAAGTAGTTTTACAAGATCGATATTTTTCCATTCATTAAAACCACCTATGTTATAGGTTTGCTTGTTTTTCCCTTCTTTAAAAATTAAATCAATGGCTATGGCATGGTCCAAAACATACAACCAATCTCGAGTGTAATTGCCGTCGCCGTATACTGGCAAAGGTTTTTTCTTAATGATATTATTAATAAAGAGTGGAATTAACTTCTCCGGAAACTGGTTTGGCCCATAATTATTGGAACAATTGCTAATCACATAAGGCAATCCATAAGTTTCTCCAAAAGCTCTTACAAAATGGTCTGAACTCGCCTTGGAAGCCGAATAAGGTGAGTTGGGGTCATAAGAAGTCTCTTCTGTAAACAAACCTGTTTCGCCCAATGTGCCATAAACTTCATCTGTACTAATGTGGTAAAAAAGATGATTGCTAAAATCGTCTTGCCATAAGCTTTTTGCAGAATGTAACAAATTGAGTGTCCCCATGATATTGGTTTCAACAAAAGCAAAAGGATTGGTAATCGACCTGTCGACATGAGATTCTGCCGCCAAATGTATCACACTTGTAAAACGATATTCATCGAATAATTGATTGATTGCATCTCTATCACATATATCGACTTTAAGAAACGTGTAATTTTCAGAGTTTTCAATATCCTTTAAATTCTCTAGATTGCCAGCATAGGTCAAAGCATCGAGGTTATAAATTTGAGAATTTGGATATTGGTTAACAAAAAGACGAACCACATGGCTGCCGATAAAACCCGCTCCGCCCGTTATTAATATTTTATCGAATTTTGACATCTAAAAATTTTTTACAAATATACCACTCTATAGTTTAAAATTAGTCATAGAACTTTAAGCTTACATCATGTTGTTCTTCTAACCTAAACCTACATCCAAAGTCATCATTATGATAAATCCACCTACAAACCCTAAGGTAGCTATATCGGTATTTTTTTCAAGTTGAGACTCTGGAATAACTTCTTCGACAACCACAAAAATCATGGCGCCAGCGGCAAAACAAAGCGCATATGGCAGAATAGGCTCAAAGGTAAGGACTGCCCAAGCCCCTAAAACAGCCGCAAATGGTTCTACAATGGCAGATAATTGTCCGTAATTAAAGCTTTTCCACTTGCTTTTACCCAAGGCACGTAGTGGCATAGCTACAGCAAATCCTTCTGGAAAATTTTGAATTCCTATTCCAATAGCTAGCGCTACAGCGCCTCCAATAGAAGCGCCTTCTATTCCTGCAGCTACTCCACCAAATAATACTCCTATAGCCAAACCTTCTGGAATGTTGTGCAAAGTGATAGCGAGGGTAAGCAATACGGATTTATGCCAAGGTGTTTTTATACCTTCTTTTCTACTTTCTTTAAAATTGACATGCAAATGCGGAAGCACCTTGTCAAGACCAAATATAAACAACGCGCCACCCAAAAACCCTACAGCAGCTGGGATGACTTTTACAAAACCATCACCCTCACTCATTTCGATACCTGGTGAGAGCAGACTCCAAAAACTGGCTGCAGTCATTACTCCTCCTGTAAACCCTAACATTCCGTCAAAAAATGTTCTATTCATTCTTTTAAACAAAAAAACCAAAGAAGCTCCGAGAGCTGTTAAACCCCAGGTAAAAAGTGTGGCATAAAATGCTGCCAAAATTGGGTTCAATGTTTCAAAATAGTCAATAATTTGTTCTATCATCTTTCATTTAGTTTTATATACAGGTTTTGAGCTGTAAGTGCTGTTATTCTTAAATGTTTATTATCATATTCTATAAGCAAAGAATTGTCATAGGCTTCCTTTTCTTTTACAGATAGGCTCTTGCCAAGCGCAATGCCCTGCTTATCTAAATAGACTAAAAAAGAGGCTGATGAATCCACTACGCCGACAAAAATTCCACTCTCATTGAGTTGAAGGTCAGATAATCTTGTTTTGTTATGGACTTCAATTTCGCCATGTTTATTCGGTATGGGGTCTCCATGCGGGTCTCTTTTTGGGAAATTTAAAAAACTATCTAATCTATCAACTAGTTTTTCAGATTGAATGTGTTCGAGCTGCTCCGCAATTTCATGAACTTCATCCCAATTGAAATCCAATTTTTCGACCAGAAAAACCTCCCATAACCTATGTTTTCTTATGATCATAAGAGCGGTTCTTTCACCTGTATTGCTAAGTCTTACGCCTTGATATTTCTTGTATTCTATCAAAGATTTTGAAGCAAGTTTTTTAAGCATATCTGTAACTGATGATGCTTTGTTCCTGATGTATTCCGATAACTGACTAGTAGAGACTCTCTTGTTATCTTTGGTCTGAAGATGATAAATTGCCTTTATGTAATTCTCCTCTGAAAGGCTAAGCATTTGAAATTTTAAGGCAAATATAAAATATTTTTTAGTCTTGCCTAATTATTTTCTTCGAGTATTTTTTCAGTTATAATTTCTGTTGCTCCTTTTCTAGATTGCACATAGAATTTAGAGGATTCACTCATGCTTTGATAAAGATTTTTTTCAGCAAGAATGAGTTTTAGAAAATCTGAAAGCTCATTATGATTCGAAACAACCTCCAAGCCTTTAGCATCTCTAAGTTGTTGAGCTTCTGGAAATTTCTTGTAATTTGGACCAATTAATACTGGAATACCGAAAACTGCTGGCTCCAAAATATTGTGTAGACCTGTATCGCCCAATGCGCCACCAACATAGGCCATATTGGCATAAGCATAAATTTTTGTGAGTAAACCGATAGTATCTACAATCAAAACGTCATATTCTGCCAAATCCTGGTCTTTTATTTGAGTATAACGGATGCTTTTTTTGGCTAAACAATTTTCTAGTTTGTTGATTTTATCCTCATGGATTTGATGCGGTGCAATGACATATTTTATCTTTCTATCGAAAGTGTTTATTACCTCTGAAATCATGTTATGCCCTTCTTGCCATGTGCTTCCTGCCACAAAGCAAAGCTCGTTTCCTACAAATCTATCCATAAAATCCAAGTCTCTCTCAAAAGATAAAAGTTGCGTTACCCTATCAAACCTAGTGTCACCAGACAACTTCCATTTTTTATAACTTAAAGTATTTAATAACTCTCCAGATTCCCTATTTTGAACAAATATAAAATCGAAAGATTTTAAAGCTTCTCTAAATACTGAACCATAAAACTTAAAATACATTTGATTAGGCCTTAACCTAGCTGAAACAAGGTAAGTTCTTATCTTATGTCTCTTCAATTCCTTCAAAAAATTAGGCCAAACATCATACTTAATAAATACTGCTATCTCGGGTTGAACCAATCTTATAAATCTTTTGGCCATTTTTGGTGTATCTAGTGGTATGTAGTGTACAAAATCTGCAATTGAAGAATTTTTTTTAGCTCTAAATCCTGAGTCAGAAAAAAATGTGAGGAATATTTTATGGGTTTTAAAATGACATTTTAAGGATTCGATAACTGGAATTGCTTGCTCGTATTCGCCCAATGATGAAGCGTGAAACCATATGATTGGATTTTTATTCTGCTTAATAAAATTAATAAATGCCTTTTCGTTCGCTTGTCTTTCAACTTTAAAAGTTTTTAGTCTTTTGAAAAAAAGTCCTAATACTGGCAGCAATAAATTAAATGCATTGATTAAAACATCATAAACAAGTTTCATAATTATTTAACTGATAAATATCAGGCTAAAATAAATAAAACAAGACAAAGCCATTTATAATTAGTAATTTTGTTCAAAACAAGACTTAAAATCTATGAGAAAACTTCAAATGGTTGATTTAGTAAGTCAACGCACTCGTATCCAAGCAGAAATAGATGCTTCATTTTCTGAAATAATGAATAACGCCGCTTTTATAAATGGCCCTTATGTTCACCAATTTCAAGCAGATTTAGAAAAATATTTAAATGTAAAACATGTTATTCCTTGTGCAAATGGAACAGATGCCTTGCAAATTGCCATGATGGGACTAGGATTAAAACCTGGTGACGAAGTGATTACGGCAGATTTTACATTTGCCGCCACTGTAGAAGTTATTGCATTGTTAAATTTGACTCCTGTTTTAGTCGATGTAGAAGAAGATACTTTTAATATTTGTCCTGAGGCAATTGAAAAAGCGATTACTCCTAAAACAAAGGCCATTGTTCCAGTTCATCTATTTGGACATGCAGCAAATATGGATGACATTATGGCAATAGCTAAAAAACATAACCTTTATGTTATTGAAGATAATGCTCAAGGCATCGGTTCTTCGTACCACTATAAAGACGGCAAAACTGAAAAAACAGGAACAATTGGACATGTTGCTGCCACTTCATTTTTTCCTTCAAAAAACTTAGGCTGTTATGGCGATGGCGGAGCGATTTTTACCAATGACGACGATCTTGCACATACCATAAGAGGGATTGTAAATCATGGCATGTACAAACGTTATCATCACGATGTGGTTGGTGTAAATTCTAGGTTAGACTCCTTACAAGCGGCTGTTCTAAAAGCTAAGCTTCCACATCTTGACGACTACAATAACAGTAGACAAAAAGCTGCTAGAGCCTACACTCAAGCCTTAAAACATCATAAAGACATTGTTACGCCGACCACTAAGACAAACCGAAACTGTGATGCTGGCGAAAATGGCATTTGTGACACTTGCACCTGTCATGTCTTCCATCAATATACGCTGAGAATAACAAATGGAAAAAGGGATGAACTTTCAAACTATTTAAATTCTCAAAGTATTCCGCATGGTGTTTATTATCCTATTCCACTTCATCTACAAAAAGCATATGAAGACAGCAGATATAACAATGATGACTTTAAAGTGACCAACAAATTGTCTGAAGAAGTCATTTCTCTTCCGATGCATACAGAGCTAGATGAGGAACAAATTGAATTTATCACCAGTCATATTTTAAAATTTATGAATGGCGAAGTTTAAGTTTTTGCTTCTATAATTGGCATTAAAACCACATTCCCCAAGGAATTCTTGATAATAAGAGAATCAAGGAAATCGTGTAGAAAATAGCTAGAACTCTAAACTTTTTAGAAGACGATAATTTCTTTTTGTGCTTAGAATATCCTACGGTTAGCAATGCTACCGCAAGAATCATGGTTAACGGATGCTCTATCAAGTACAATCTTAAGGTAGAGTTTTTCATTATTTCGCCCATGCCTTCATTGGAAAAAGCATCAAAGTAGGGAGAAACAAAGTATAGAACTATGCCTATGAGCAATTGTAAGTGCATGACAATTAAAGCAAATAACGAAATTCTAAAATCCTGTGGTTGAAAACTCTTTTTTCCAAGAAGCTTAATGATGGCATTAAATGTTGCGAGAACTACAACTAGTAATACGAGGTAAGCCCAATAAGAGTGCAAATGTTTAACTGCTATGTCCATGATAAAAAATGTATTAGATTATTCAAAAAGTGCTTTTAATTCTGTGGCGTCGTGAGGTTTCATTTTTCCTGCTAAAACCAAACTGAGCTGTTTACGGCGTAATGCTGCATTGTATCTTTCTTTTTCCAATGCTGTCTGAGGTTCTATACAAGGCACAGGAACAGGATTGCCAGAATCGTCTACCGCAACAAATGTGTAAATCGCTTCATTGGCTTTAAGTCTTCTGCCGCTTTCTCTATCTTCCAGCCAAACATCCAAAAAAACTTCCATAGATGTTTTAAAAGCTCTTGACACTTTTGCCTGAACAGTTACGACACTCCCAAGTGGAATTGCTTTGTTAAAGGCGACGTGATTGACAGAAGCTGTTACAACTATTCGTCTTGAATGCCTTCTAGCCGCTATGCTTGCAGCTCTATCCATTCTGGCCAATAGCTCTCCACCAAATAAGTTGTTTATTGGATTTGTCTCACTTGGCAACACCAAATCTGTCATTTCAGTTTTGGAATCATTTGGGTATTTAACCTCCATTAATTTTTTTTGCAAATATAGAGAAGTGTCTAATTAAGAATTCTTAAAATTCCTTAACAAATAACCAAGCAGAAGGGCTAATTTCTCTTTTAATTTTCCTTAAGGCTTTTAAAGCTTCTATTCTGTCCGAATGACTTTCGTAAGAAATTTGATGAAGTCCAAAACGATTTTCTCCTAAGTATTTTGCATCAAAGCCTTGATCTTGAAGTTGGCCAATTCTCTTTGTTGCATTAGCTTTTATTCTAAATGCACCAGCGATAATATGATACTTTCCTTGAGGATTTTTTAAATTTACATCAACAGACAATGCGCTTATTGGTTGTGAAATCACAAAGCTACTTTCTTGTATTTTTTGATTTACAATTTCTTTAGCCTTAACCTGTTCTGCAAAATTATGCGCTTTGACATTTTCCTTATAGAGACTTGAACCAATTATTCCTGCAACTCCTATGGCGATAATTCCTACAGCCGCATATCTCCAAAAATATGTTTTATGGGGTTTTTGCTTGGAATCGGATTCCTTGTGAGTAAGGATTGACTGACTATCTTCTTGTATATTGTCCAAAGTGCCAAGTTTAACATTTGGCAAACCATAGGCTCCGAGAAGCCAATCATGGCCTTTTTCAGGTTGAAAAATTATCTTGTTTTCTGGACTATAGACAAATGAACCAACATCTTTTATGCTAATATTCTTATCCTGTTTTAAGGAATTTATAAGGTTTTGACTAAAAGATTTTATATGCCGTTTTGCAATCTGATAGGATACTTTTTCATGTTTTGAAATATGGTTGGCAAGAAGACCATCATCTGTTTTAAGACCTGAATTAAAACTTAACACTCTTCTTGGCGGAAATATAAAACCTCCTTGAATCCTAGCTGGCTGTCTTTGGCATAAAAAAGCCCCAAATCCTTCTACAATTACACAGTCATTTCTGTATAATAAATACTTTATGTGATCTTGAATATTAGTCATGAAACAAAATTAGAATAAAATAAGTTTAACCAAAAAAGAAAAATGAAATTAATGTTTAATGTTCTCCAAATTTTTAGAAATTAACCTGTACAGTAACTTTATGATATTTGAATTGAATTGTTATCCATGAATTAAAGAACACAAAATGCTTTTGCAAAACAAATGAAAAAAGCAGTTTACCTCTCTTTCAACCAACCAGTTACGCTGAAACGTATTGTGTTTTTTACAGGCTTGACTTCATGTTCCAACAATTGACTATCAAATACGACCAATCGACCAAATTCTGGATGAACAGTGACAGCTTTTTCCGAACCTTCCGCATTTGTATAGATGATGAGTTCACCTCCGTTGGTATAGCTCCATTCCTTATTTTAATATAGAATAACCTATAGTTTTCGTTTTTGGTCTTTTTGAAAAACATCCAAATGCCGTTTATAAAATCGACCCTAAGGATAAAGAGCATAGTGCAATTCCTTGCCAACAATACCCGTGTAGCAGGTTTGGTTTAAATAATCAATAAAGTCTTGAAGGTGTTTGTTAAAAAGTGTTTCATGAGTATTAAGATCATCATCCTGAATCCAATGGATATAGTCGCCTCTTATTTCGTACTGAATTTGATGCTTTTCTTGTTTTCCGATAGCAGATTTTTTAAACTTATTACTGCTATACAACTCATTTAAATACAAATACATCTCATCTACTAATTCGATAGGAAAAAAATGGTCTGAAACCGAATATTTTTTTCCAATAGTTGATTTATGATATGTTCGTATTTAGGAATATTGTCTACTGTCATAGCATTTCAATTAAATTTTTACTAAAACGATATATATTTCAGATAATGAGTTTGTTAATTTTTGTTAAAGCTCCCCGATTTCAAGTCCTAAATTTATTCAATTTTACGTTATCCAAAAGACTATTTTTTTAAATCTAAAAGGGAATGTAACAAAAAAGCAATCAAATTCTCTCTGATTGCTTTTAGACATTAAATGTTTAAAAATAAAAGGGTTACATAAAGCTAGCAACCAAAAATTTCAGATGTTTTCTTGTTTAGATTTGTGACTTGCCTTTAAGCCAAAATATAGAAAAATCAAACCAAGTACAAGCATAATACCCGAACCCCAGACATAGCCTTTACCGTATTCTGTTAGAACTTGATAGTCTAGAAAATACCTGCCTGTCTGTAAAGCGCCTAGCAATGTTAAAATAAACCCTAAAACTAAAAATAGTTTTTTCATAGACAACTTAGTAGCTTTTTATTCTAAAAACTTCTACTACTTTTTAATTATTTCTGAACTTCCGTAGTCGTTGGATTATAAATTCCAAAAGTAATGGCACTAATTAAACCATCTAAAAAGGTATGCTGTATGGTAACAGTATAATCTGTTGCTCCACCTGCCATTTCGGTAGGACTAGAGGTGCCAACAGGAAACAATCCATAAATTAAATAGTGGTTTTTTTCTTTAACTGTAACGCCTGTTTGAGCTCCATCTCCAACTGTATAAGTTAAGGTATAACAAGATGACATCACAACTGAAAGCGCTAGTACAATAGCAAGATTAAAAATTGATTTTTTCATAGGTTTGTGGTATATTTTTTCCTACTCTTAAGGCTTTTCGGTTTCGCCTCGTTTTTTTGAGTGGTTTCTGAGCTCCACTAAAGTTTCTATCGACAAATCTAATTATTTTTCTTAATGAATTCAAAATATGAAACTAACATTTCAACAAAAGGATTTTACATTCATAGATCAATTAAAAATATAAGTATGGATTTATGCGTTGTTTAAGTATCTTTTTTAATTTTACAGCAAATTATTAATCTTGGCAAAAGGATTCGAAAAATACCAAAAACGGCGTTTAATTTCATCTTATATTTCTGTTGTGGTGAGCATTAGCTTGGTCTTATTTCTTGTTGGAGTGCTCGGTATACTGCTTATCAATACTCAAAAAGTAGCGAATCACTTTAAAGAGCAAGTAGCGATGAGTATTTACCTCAAAGATCAGGCAAAAGAAATTGAAATAGACCAACTGCAAAAACAATTGGCTCTTGCAGAATACACAAAGGAAACAAAATATACGTCCAAGGAAGATGCAGCAGAAATCTACAAGGCAGAAATTGGTGAGGATTTCATGGCATTCTTAGGCGACGAAAACCCACTGCCACAATCTATTGATATTTATTTTAAAGCCGATTATGTGGACGAAGTGCAATTGGCTGAAATTGCTAGAGATTTGGGAGAAAAGGATTTTATTGAAGAAATAATTTACGATAAACCCTTAATAGAATTACTGAACAATAATATTCAGAAGATTAGTTTTTGGGTGCTTGTCATATGCATCATTTTTACTTTTGTAGCAGTGCTTTTAATTAATAGTTCAATCAGATTATCGGTATATTCCAAACGATTTATTATCAAAACTATGCAAATGGTAGGAGCCACAAAATCCTTCATTAGACGACCCTTTATTTGGAAAAGTGTAAAACTTGGTATGATTGGTGCCGTAGTAGCAATGCTCGGCATGGGAACGGTACTGTATTTTTTAAATGAATCCTATCCAGAACTAGAATTACTTTTTGACCATTTGTTATTAGGACTTTTATTTTTAATTGTCTTTTTATTAGGGATAGCCATTACTTATTTAAGTACCTTTTTTGCAACACAACGTTTCTTGAATTTGAAAACAGACGAATTATATTATTAAAACATGGGAGAAAGCAAACGTAAACAAGAAAGAAAAGAAGAAAGAAAAGAATATTTCGTCTTTGAACGTAAAAATTATCTATTCATGATTATAGGTTTATTAGTCATTGCTTTTGGATTTATATTGATGAGTGGTGGCGGAAGTGACAATCCTGAAGTTTTCAATCCAGATATATTTAGCCCAAGAAGAATTAGACTTGCACCTATTATTGTCATCATAGGGTTTGCTATAGAAGTTTATGCCATACTTCTTGACCCTAAAACAGATAAGTCTTAATCATTTATCTTGAAAGAAATTTTGTTTTCCGAAGCTTTCTTCAAAGAAGGTGTGGTACTTTCTTTTGACAAACCATTACATTGGACATCTTTCGATTTGGTCAACAAAGTAAGATGGCTGATTAGAAAAAGGTATAACATAAAAAAAATAAAAGTTGGCCATGCAGGAACTTTAGACCCATTGGCAACAGGTTTGGTCTTGATATGCACTGGAAAAGCTACGAAAACAATCCCAAATTTGATGGGACAACAAAAGACTTACACCGGTCAAATTACCTTTGGTAGCACAACACCTTCTTATGACTTAGAAACTGAGATTGATCATACTTTCCCTACAGAACATCTAACAGCAGAATTAGTAAAGTCCAAAACAAAAGACTTTACAGGTCATATTTTGCAACAACCACCTGTTTTTTCAGCACTTAAAAAAGACGGCGTTCGTCTTTATGAATACGCCAGAAAGGGTGAACACGTAGACATACCAAAACGCCAGGTAGAGATCAAGTCTTTTGAAATCACATCCTTTAATCTTCCTAAAGTAGAATTTAGAGTTGTTTGTAGCAAAGGAACTTACATAAGAAGCTTGGCTCACGATTTTGGGAAAGCCCTAAATTCTGGAGCTCATCTTTCTGCTTTAAAACGTACTGACATTGGAAACTACCATCTTGAATCGGCGCTCACTATTGAAACCTTTGAACAACTACTGCAATAATTCCAATTGCTTTCTAAAATCGTCTACAATGGTTCTTCCTTTGTCTTTATTATACCATTTCTGAAGATCTTCTTTGAATTCGGGCGTCAGTTTTCCATGCTCTTGCTTATAGGCTTGCACCAATTGTGTTGCTGTAGATGGTCTCGCTCCCCAAGTAAATAGGACTTCCAAATTGTGATTAAGTGCAATGACCTTTGGTATAGCACGACCACCATTGGTTAAAAACTGGTCCATAAGCTCTTCATTTTCATCTCTTAAAACAATTTTCAATTCCAAGTTCTTACTTTGCAGCGCAATTTTATTTAGCACGGGTAAAGCATGTGCAGCATCACCACACCAACCTTCGGCTATGGTTAGAAGAGTGATTGGTATTTTCCAATTTGAGAAAAAAGTCTCATCGTCTTCTGTAAATTTAAATACTTTATCCCATCGCTTCATTCGTCTTTCAGAAAGTTTGGAGTAATTAAGGTAATCTTCGGATTGGGTGTGTCCAGTAGATTTTCCCTCAGCTAAAAGTTTGCTTACCAATTCTTTAAATTCGATATAAGACATGGATTTTGGCAGTGTCTCCTCTATTAAGCTTTCAATTTTATGATCTATCAACATTGTATTTGGTATTTTAAAAATTTATGATACAAAAATACGATTAGACAGGACGTCTAAATATGATTTATATCAACAAAAGGAAACCCGTATAATCGAAATTATACGGGTGAAAATAAAACCAAAAGAACATAGATTAATCTATTACATAAACAGATTCTATTTTGTAAGCAACTACGCCAGCAATATCATTGTTATCATAATCGACTTCAATCATTTTGCCATCTTTCCAAAAAATCCATTTACCAACTTTTTTACCTTTATGGTAGTAAGCCATTGTATTTTTCTTTCCATCTCTATCATAAGAAATCCATTGGCCGTGTAGTTTTCCATTTTTATAAGTTCCTTCTTGGCTAATTACGCCATTTTCATAATAAAAAACGCCTTGCGTTAAATCGCCCTTTTTCTGATACTCTACATTTGCTTGTTGTGCAAACATCACACTACTAAAAAGACATGCTACTATAATCATCATTGCTTTCATTATCCTCGGGGTTTTAATGTTTATATAACAAAGATAATACATTTTTTACGTTTTAGTTACTTTTACATAACATTAATTTTACATTAAACATGATATATGTCACTTTTTCAATAGTTTATAGATTTTACTCGTACTATTTAAATTTAATATTTAGAATCATTATTGATATCAAACCTTCACATGAAAAAAAAAGTAAGGAAAGAAAATGCTTCTTTGATTTATATTGGTCTTTTTAAGACTGAATAGCACCAATAATTAAGGTTTTTTTTTGTAAAATTGAATTCTCAATACAAAATATGAAAATACAGAAGATTTTTGCGGTATTTCTCTTTTTAACCGTAAGCGTTTATTCGCAAGACAAGAAAATTACTTTAGAAGAAATTTGGGCTTTCGAGTTTTACCAGCAAGGGATGGAATCTCTTCAATCTCTAAACAATGGAGAATCTTATATCGTACAAGAATTCGATAGATCTGTGCCAGAGACAAGAGTTGATATTTATTCTTATTCCACTGGACTAAAAACAGGTGAGCTTATCAATAGTTCAGAAATCGATCAGTTGCGCTATTTCCAAGATTTTACCTTAAGCGAAGATGAATCGAAGGCAATTCTTGGCGTCCAGATAGAGGGTATATTTAGAAATTCCTCAAAAGGCATTTACTTTGTTTACGATCTAGACTCCAAAAGCCTAAAAGGCATAGATGAAGAACAAATTCAAGAACCACATTTTTCGCCAGACAATTCCAAAGTAGCTTTTGTAAAAAATAACAACATATACTTTAGAGATTTAAGCTCAAACGAAACCATAACAGTGACGACAGACGGTGAGAAAAATAAGATCATCAATGGTGTGACAGACTGGGTTTATGAGGAAGAGTTTTCTTTTGTCAAAGCTTTTGAATGGAGTCCAGACGGCAAATATTTGGCATACCTGAAATTTAACGAGTTCGATGTGCCTCAATTTTCAATGGATATGTATGGCACTTATGGCAACGACTTATACCCTAGTCAAAGCGTGTTCAAATATCCAAAAGCTGGAGAAGAGAATGCAAAAGTAAGCCTTCACATCTATGATGTGAGTAATAAAACATCAACTGAAATAAACCTGAATAACCCATACTATATTCCTAGACTAAAATGGAGTAAAGCCAATAATTTATTAAGCATTCAAACAACCAACAGAAAACAAAATGAACTAAAACTAAGTTTTGTAAATACCGACGATTATTCTGTAGAAACAATTTTAACAGATACAGATAAGGCTTATGTTGATGTAAATGACGATTTAACCTTTTTAGAAGACAATTCATTTATTTGGACAAATGAGCAAGATGGATGGAAGCACATTTATCATTACAATTCCAAGGGTAAGTTGATTAATCAAGTGACTAAAGGCAATTGGGAAGTGACCAAGTATTATGGATACAATCCAAAAACAAAGAGGATTTTTTACCAAAGTACAGAAACTGGAAGTGTAAACAGAGCAGTTTACAGCATAAAATTAAATGGAAAATCTAAGGTTGAACTTTCAACAAAAGCAGGCACAAATTCAGCAAATTTCAATGCCGATTTCAGTTATTTCATCAATACCTATAACAGCATTGAAGTTCCAAAAGTGTACACTTTACACGATGCAAAAAATGGGAAATTAGTTCGAGAGTTGAAGGATAACTCGGCTTTGCTGAATAAACTTGAAAACTATAGTTTGCCCAAAAAAGAACTCAGCACCATAACTATAAATGGCAATGACCTAAACATGTGGATGATAAAACCTGTTGATTTCGATCCTACAAAAACATACCCTTTGTTTATGTACCAATATTCTGGACCCGGATCGCAGACTGTATCTAATAGTTTTGCCGGAATTAATGATTTTTGGCATATGATGCTTGCCGACCGAGGTTATATTGTTGCTTGCGTAGACGGTAGAGGAACTGGTTACAAGGGAAGAGACTTCAAAAAAGTTACTCAATTGGAATTAGGCAAGTACGAACTCGAAGATCAAGTTGCCGCTGCAAAACTACTGGGTCAAGAATCTTTTATCGATGCCGATAGAATTGGGATTTGGGGCTGGAGTTATGGCGGGTTTATGTCGTCTAATGCAATTTTTCAGGCCAATGATGTGTTTAGCTTTGCCATTGCGGTTGCTCCGGTTACAAGCTGGAGATTTTATGACACCATTTATACCGAAAGATACATGACTACACCACAGGAAAATGCTTCTGGATACGATGAAAATTCGCCCATAACGCATGTAGATAAGTTTGAAAAGGGCGATTATTTGTTAGTTCATGGTAGTGCAGATGACAACGTTCATGTGCAAAACACCATGCAATTGATAGAAGCATTAGTTCAAGCTAACAAAAAATTTGACTGGCGCATTTACCCAGACAAAAATCATGGTATCTATGGCGGTAATACAAGATTGCATCTTTATAATGTGATGACAGATTTTATTCTGGAAAAGTTATAATTTTAAAAATGCAAATTAGTTTTCAAACCAAAGAAGAAAGCAAACAACAACAGCGTGAAGCTTTTTTAAAGCTATCCAAGGCAGAATGCTTTATGCGGTTTTTGGAATTATCCAGAACGATTAACCAGATTATGCCCGTAAAAAATAGAATGAGCTTCGAAGAACGAAATAAGGGGAATTTTTTAATGATACATCCAGATTTGAAAGATGAGGAATTGGGGAGATAACATCGAAAAGTTTTTAGAATTAGCAAATAGGTATAATGTCCGTATGATACTTGTTGGAGGAGGTGCTGTCAATTTTCACGGTTATCATAAATATTCAGCAATTGTCGATTTTCGGATAGACACCTATGAAGATCATATGACTAATTTGGCATATTTTTTCAAGGACATGGGGTATAAAATTAATCAGTTTCTAAAAGCTGTGATGGTTAAAAAGCAGAATATATCCCTAAAGTTCTCTCCATATGACTTAGATTTGGAACTTATAACCAGATTTTCCGTCTGTAACACTTTTGAAGAGGCTTACAAGGAAAATGAAGAAGACCTTAAAAAAGGTAATAAATTATCAATGTGGAATGTTTTGAGTTTAGAAGATTTAATTACAAGCAAAATAAAATCGTCAAGGCCTAAAGACCTTCTTGATACCCAACAACTTAAACAAAACAACAATAAATAGAAAATATATGTCAGCAAAACCAGCACATCAGCAAGAACTTTTTGGACATCCTACAGGATTGTACATCTTATTTTTCACAGAATTATGGGAACGTTTTTCGTACTATGGTATGCGGGCGATACTGGTTCTTTTTTTAATTTCGGCTTCAACAGGCGATAATCCTGGTTTTGGTTGGAATGAAGCAGATGCCATAAACTTATACGGAACTTACACCATGTTAGTTTATGTAATGTCTATTGCCGGAGGCTGGGTAGCGGATAAATTCTGGGGGCAAAAACGAACAGTTCTTATCGGTGGTATTCTTCTATGTTTTGGGCATGGTATTTTAGCTGTTGAAGCTTTATGGGCGTTTTATGCCGGTCTAAGTCTTATAGTTTTGGGAGTAGGGGGTTTAAAACCTAATATTTCAACTATGGTAGGCGGTTTATATAAGCGAGGGGATGAGAGAAGAGACAAGGGCTTTACAATTTTCTATATAGGAATAAATCTTGGAGCTTTTTTATCAGCTTTATTAGTAGGATACGTAGGAGAGGTTCATGGATGGCACTATGGTTTTGGTTTAGCAGGAATAGGAATGGCTGTTGGTCAAGCAGTTTTTATGTTAGGTCAGAAATATCTAAAAGGTGTAGGTGAATCAACTACCGAAATGACTCCTGCTGAACAAGTTGCTAAGAAAAGACCTCTAACACCTATTGAAAAAGACAGGATGAAAGTTATGTTATTATCTTTCTTATTAATCATTGTTTTCTGGGGCGCATTTGAACAGGCAGGTGGTTTAATGAATATTTATACAAAACAAAAAACAGACCTTAGTCTTGGTTTCACTATTCCACTATTAGATATTTCTGCTATACCTGCATCCTGGTTCCAATCTGTCAATGCTTTTTTTATAATTACGCTCGGCATTCCCATTGCTTCATTTTGGATTTGGTGGAAGAGAAAAGGCAAAGAATCTTCATCTCTTCTCAAGATGGCCGTTGGTGTCATCATTATGGGTGGGGGCTTTTTATTTATGAGCGCAGCATCTTTAGAATATGAAGCTAATGGAGCATCAGCAATGTATTGGTTAGTTTTAGCCTATTTATTTCATACTATTGGTGAACTATGTGCTTCGCCTGTAGCTTTATCATTTATCACAAAACTCGCTCCATTAAAATACGCATCCTTAATGATGGGTGTATATTTTGCAGCCACAGGGCTTGGAAATAAAGTAGCCGGAATAATTGGAGAATATTCTCAGTCTGCAGGAGAATTGGAAATATTTACCGGAATAGCCATTTTCTGTACTATAATTGGGATACTAGTTTTGGCATTACTAAAACCACTGAAACGCCTCACCCACGGTGCAGAGGACAAAGAAGTAGAAGGGCTTGAACAAGAAGGCTTTGAATTAGCTGATGATGAAGTAAAATAAATCGAATATTTAAAAAATAATTTATGAATTCAAACGATAAATTTTTTGAAAATCAAGTCTTAGGACATCCCGCGGGACTATTTGTACTGTTTTTTACAGAAATGTGGGAAAGATTCTCCTACTATGGGATGAGAGCTATTTTAGTAATTTTCCTAACTGGAGCAATTATAGGAGATAATCCAGGTTGGGGTTGGGATACTTCTGCGGCTTTATCTTTACTTGGCACCTATGCCCTATTTGTATATCTCACTCCATTATTGGGAGGTTGGCTAGCTGATAACAAAATTGGCTATAGGATGGCGGTTGTCATCGGAGCCTTATTAATGACGTTAGGGCATGCGTCGATGGCTATAGAAACGCCAACATTCTTATACATTGGTATTTTTTTCTTAATTATAGGGAATGGGTTTTTTAAACCAAATATGACATCGATTATCTCTAAAATGTATACCGGAAGAGATGAAAAAAAGGATGGAGCCTATAACATTTTTTATATGGGTGTAAATGCAGGAGCCTTTATTGGCATCATGCTATGTGGCTATGTAGGTGAAAAAATAGGTTGGAGTTATGGATTTGGGTTAGCAGGAGTTTTTATGTTATTAGGCATGCTTCAGTTTTATTTTGCACAGCCCCTTTTTGGTAATATCGGAGATAAACCACAAAAAGAAACCAAAGCAAAACAAAAGATTGAAGTTACCGATGAGAAAAGAAATCCATTTATTTCTATAGACTACATCTTAGTGGGTATTTTCGTCATAAGTGCAATGATTTTTATTATCAATGATCCTTTGAGCAAAATGGAAGGCATCAACGTTCTTAATTTCACAATTTTTGGAATGGCTGATTCTTTATTTTTTGCACTTCTTGCAGCTATTTCGTTTATCTTGCTGTTAATCATTAGAATTCCTCGATATGTCAAAGTAGAAAGAGATAGAATGATTGCTTTTGCCATTTTTTGTTTGTTTACGGTTTTCTTTTGGGCAGCTTTCGAACAAGCAGCTGGTTCTTTACCTATTTATACAAGAGACTTTACAAACAGACTTTTAGAAGGAAATGCAGCAACTACCTTCAAGTTTATAGACTTACTCATAACAATTGTACCTCTTGGTATTATCACCTATGTCCTAATAAGTTTATTTAGAAAGACTTATCAAAGAATCCCTTTTTCTAATGTTATTTTAGGAACAAGTTTTGTCATCGTATGGGGTATTGTAATTTTTAAAATTTATAACGAATTTCAATCAGGTAGTACAGAAGTGCCTGTAACTTGGTTTGCCATTTTAAATTCTTTATTCATCATTATTTTCGCTCCTCTATTCACTAAATGGTGGGATAGTAAATATAATCCACCCGCATCTGTAAAATATGCCTTAGGTCTTATTGTCATGGCTATAGGTTTTGGCTTACTTGCTTTTGCGACAAGAAATATTCCTTTAGGCGCAGAATCTGCTAAACTGAGCATGGCATGGTTGGTGTTAGCCTACTTATTCCATACTTTAGGCGAATTATGTTTGTCACCAATGGGACTTTCTTATTTAAGTAAACTTATACCCGCAAGGATGGTTGCCTTTATGTTTGGTATTTATTACCTATCCATAGCAATTGGTAATAAAATGGCACATTACATTGGCGGAGATATCGAAAAAATAACCGAAGAAAGTGGTCTTTCATTTTTCTTCTTAATTTTCACGATAGTTCCAGTAGGTTTGGGCATCGTTTCATTATTACTACATCCATTACTTAAAAAACTTATGCATGGGGTAAAGTAATTCCTCATCACAAAAACAAACTATTACTTACATTACCTTTTCCTGCCGAAATCGGCAGGAATTTCTCCCCATAATTTTGTAGGCCATTTTACAATTTTGGTGGTATATGTATTTGTTTTTAACCATTGTTCAGCTCTTTCTACAAGTTCGAAGACATCTTTGTTTTTACGTGTCCTTTGTAGTTTGGAGTTGCACTTTTTCTTATACACCCAACCAATGGCAATTTTAGAATCGGAATAAATGATACGATTGCTTTGTTGTTTTTTTAAAAATGCTAAACCATGTACCAATGCTAAAAATTCTCCAATATTATTAGTCGCTTGTTCAAAAGGACCTTTGTAGAACATGACTTTTTTGGACATCGTATCTACACCTCTATATTCCATAATACCTGGATTTCCACTCGACGCAGCATCAACTGAAATAGAATTTAAGATCACATCTTTGGGTAGTTGTGGCTTTAATTTGTCTAAACGTTTTAATCTACTAAATTCATAAAACCCCATATTAAAAGCTTCAACCGCAGTTTCCTTATTTGGAAAGGATTTGTATTTTGCCTGAGGATAACCTTTTATTTGAAGCTTACAAGCCTCCCAAGAGTCATAAATATCGGGATTATGCCCATCCCAAACGACGTAGTATTTTGTTTTGTTTTTACTCATAAATCAATTTAAAAACAGAATTCACTTGTGTTAATTAACAATTCATCGTTCATATTCAACAACTAGGAAACTTATTTTTTATTTAAATTTAAATATATTTAATATTTGTTACATCTAACACAACTAAACTATATAATCATGACTAATTTTCAAAATTCCGACGATAGGCTGAAAGATGCTTACCTAAGAGCCAGACAAAAAACTGAAGAACTAAAGAGTTTTTACTACAGTCTTATTTCATACTTTATTGTCATTCCTTTTCTTATTTATATTTGGTTCGAATTTACACCTTACACCATTCAATGGTTTTGGTTTCCTTTAGCGTTTTGGGGCTTAGGCTTAGTGATTCAAGCCTTTAAGATTTATGGAAAAAACACCCCTTTTGGAGACAAGTGGGAGCGAAAACAAATTGAAAAATACATGAAAGAAGAGGAAGAAAATTCATTGTAAAACTTTATAAACCTGATCATTATGGAAAATTTAAGCGAAAAATCAGATTACAGAAAAGAAGATGCTTACCTGAGAGCAAAAAAGAAAGTAGAATCTATCAAAGGTTTTTATTGGCATTTAGCCGTTTATATCGTTGTGAATGTTGTAATTGTTAGCATTATCGTATCTAGTGCAAATGTAAGTGTGTTTAGCGTAGCTGCCTTATCTACACCTTTGTTTTGGGGCATCGGGCTTGTTTTCCACTTCTTAGGTGTTTTTGGTGCAGATGTATTTTTTGGCTCCAACTGGGAAAAACGTAAAATTAAAGAGTTCATGGATAAGGATTTGAATAATGACTTTTAAAAAAATTTTAGATGCTCACCGACTTTCTAAAGGGCTTATTTGAAGATGGCAAACTTAAAGTCGAAAAAAAAATAACCGATTTTGATCCCGATGATGAAGACATTGCCCTAGACATCTTAGATTATTATTTTGAAAATTACAAGTTTGCTTTTCCACATAGTTCAGAATTAAAGTTTAATTCAAATACCTGCATTTGGGCTTTAAAATATTTATACAGACTATCCCAAGCGCTACTCATAAGAGAATTGTCGGAAGAGGAAGTCCAATCACTTTTACCTAAATATGCTTATGGCAAATCAAGAGACGAAGTTCTTTCTGTAGACCTCATTTTTCAATTTATACCTCAACTGTATAGAATTATTGAAGAATTATCTCCATCGGACATTCTATCCGATGAAATAAAACAGCTTTCAAACGACTGGGGTTTCTCTCTTTTTGAAATAGCAGAAGATTTTACCGCAGATTATATTGAAAACGATGATATCCTTTTGGAGATTTTCTGCAACAGAATAATTGAAAACAAATGCAATAAAGCCATTGTATCGCTTCGGATAAAAAATCAAATTTTAGTTCAATTAGGTGCCCATAAAGATTACTTTTGGAAAGACTTAAAGTTCGAAAATGATGCTACGTAAAAATGAAAAAATTGACCAACTCCAAGACGTTTTAAATCATATAAAAAATACGTTTGTTGGAAAAGATCAAATTATAGATTTGTTGGGTATTTGCTTAATTGCACAAGAAAACCTCTTCCTTTATGGCCCTCCAGGAACAGCAAAGAGTGCCATAGTCAAAGAACTTTCTAAGACTCTTAAGGGCAAAACTTTCGAATATTTATTAACAAGATTTACAGAGCCAAATGAACTTTATGGCCCATTTGACATTAGAAAATTAAAGGAAGGCGATTTGATTACCAATACCGAAGGCATGTTGCCAGAGGCGACATTAATTTTTTTGGACGAGTTATTTAATGCCAACAGCGCCATACTTAATAGCCTCTTGATGATACTTAACGAAAAAGTCTTTAAACGCGGAAAAGAAACTAGAAAAATACCAGCGCTCATCTCTGTTGGTGCTAGCAATAACTTACCAGAAGACGAAGCTTTACAAGCCTTGTTTGATCGTTTTTTGGTGAGAGTAAAATGTGATAATGTCGCTTCAGAATTATTAGAAAATGTATTAAATGCAGGTTGGAAACTTCAGCAAATGACAACCAAAGAAATTCCGAGTATAGAGGTATCGGTTATTAAAGAATTGCAAGAAGATTTGCTTTCCATAGACTTAACCCCTATTCGAAAACCTTACATCGACATCGTTTCTAGACTAAGGAATGCAGGAATATCGGTATCCGACAGGAGAGCAGTTAAGCTACAAAGGCTTGTCGCGGCTAGCGCTTTAATATGTAAAAGAGAGAAAGCTATTTTGTCAGATTTATGGGTATTTAAATTCACTTGGGAAAACAATGAACAACGAGAAATCCTAAACAATATAGTTGAGTCCATAATAAAAAATGATACTGAAGACCTTCAACATCCAAGATCGATGGAAAGCAATATTCCCGATCCAGATGAACTCTATAAAGATGCCGAAACACTATTGGAAAAATGGAAAAATCCTGACACAACCACTACTGAAAAAGCCGTCATAAAAGATAAACTTCGTAACCTCACGGGAAGATGCGACTGGATAAGCAACATAGACAAAAGAGAATATGTTCTTAGACCAATTAACGAACTATGGGAACTGATTATCAATACCAAAGAAATAACGAACTAAACAATGCAAGAAGACGTCATTTTACAAATTGACAAATCCCACAAAGCATCCCTAGCATCATTCAGACATTTGCCTTCTATAATGATTACTGAATTTGAGGATTTTGTTTGGTTAAGATGTGCATTAAAAAATGAAGAGTTCGGCAAACAACTGTTTAAAATAAAATTTTCGAATTGGTATAACCTTTCTGAGAATTACCTTTTTAAAAAGGACAAACTAACCCCAGAACGAAAATTCTTTCAAGCGGATTGGGTATCCATAGACGAGTACTTTCCCGTTACTTTACCCAATTTTGCATTAGGAGGAAAAGCAGATGTTTCTAATCCAAAATTAGTATTAAAAACACATCCTAATTTTGAAAAACCTATAGGCATGTTGGCTAAAACTTCGGATGTGAAGACCTATTTGAATACAGCTCCACATTTTAGGTTCAAAAATTTTAAATATGCTGAAAGCAAAGACGGGAATATGTTTTTGTTTGGAACACCGCTATTGCCAATAATTGGCTTGTCCTTTTGGCAATACTACAATATCATTCTGCCAAATGGAAAAATTTTAGAATCCAAACTCCACATGGATATCTTTCGAAAACAATTCAATACAAAAGATGTTGTGTTGATTAAACTCGATTCGTCTTATGATGTAATTTTGAATCAAAATATTAAAGCTCTAACCAGACAAAGCATCCTGGAATCTTGAATCAAAAAATTACACATAGCAGTTTAGAGTATTTTAAATCGTACTCCGATTATTTTTGGAGTTGGGAAGAACACGGTGAAGTAATTCAATCTCAACCTTTTAGTACAACTATTGGATATAGAGAAGATATTGTTAGAGTTTTAGAAGATGTTTCTCATGACATTTCGCCGCGTTTTGGCTCAGTCCTTCTGATTATCTATGCCTGTTCTCATCATTTTAAGCCCTATACCTACGACGAAGCTCTGCAAATGATTAGAAACGCTAAAGACGACGACACAGTATCGGATCAAGTTGTGGAATACCATGTGGTTAAAGCCTTTAAGCTGCTCAAGACCATAAATGCCTTGCCCGATCATCTTAAAAAAGGACAAAAAAGAGTACTATTATTAGCCGAAATTCTGAAGGAAAACAAGCTTACAATTCCCAATTATAGCGAAATTTTAAAGGACTTCAATTCTGGTAATTCTGACGATGTCATATTTAAGAAAAAGTTTCAAATCACTTATGCGGAACTTCTTGCGGACTTTCATGTGTTGTCCAACGCAGACAATGAGTTATCTTCCACCGAAATACTTCAAGAAAAACTAGAAACAGGCGTCATAGGATTACAAAAACAAGATCTGCCTTTAGAAAAAAAAGACATTTTAGCCGAACTTTTAAAGGAAAAGGAAACTGCCGCATTAAGCGATTTGGCAAAACACTTTATGGGCAGTCTAAAAATCCCTATTCATTTGGAAGATACAAGTGATATTTCTTTAGGTGGCGTATCTGACGTTTCAAACAAAGGCGATTTTGACAAACTCCTACTGAGCGAACTGGCTTATAGCGACGATGTGTTTTTATCCCGACTAATAAATAATGAAGCCCTTTACTTTAAAAGAGAAGCTTCTCCAGAGAACCTGACTAAAAACAGAATTATCCTTTTAGATGCCACCATCAAAGTTTGGGGATCGCCAAGACTATTGGCTTTAGCCTTGACTTTAGCCTTTAAATTTCATCCTAAATCTAAACTAAATACAAAATTAATTTTATTGGATGGAGAAAGCTACCTAGATAATGCCATCGACAATGTCGACCAAATTAAAGAAGCGTTGAAATTTCTATCGCCTTATTTGGACTGTAGTTTAAGTTTAAATGCTGTCATCAACTCTAAAGAAATCAGCAAAGAAGACGAAGTCATATTTGTGATTGAAGAATCGAATTTTTATGAAAAAAAACTTCAAAAAGTCTTTAATTTAAATAAAAAACTAATTGATTTTCTGGTCACTATAAAGCGAGATGGTCTTGTAAATTATTTCAGCATTGTAAACGAAAGTTTAAAGAAATTGGGGAAAGTGACCATAAATATGGAACAGGTCGTTAATACCAAAAGAAGATTTACAAAGGCGACCCGAAAAACGTCGATTCAAACCGATTTGCCATTTTTTCCTGCATTTTATGACCGCGCACCAACCTACCCGATTCTACATTGTGCCACACAGTATCATTTAGAATCCAGTTTAATTTATTTACCCAATGGTGGCGCGATTGTTAAAACCAGATTTAATGAACTGGTCTACTATCCCAAAAAACAACCTAAAGGAAAAGCGGGTTATACCATAAAAAACAACACAGGAAATTATAAATTCAATTTTACTTTAAGCAAAACGAAGGATAAAGTTTATTTTTTGACCTATAGCCCGAGTAAATTAGCTGGGTTTTCTGTGATAAACTTAGATGATTTTTCTATTGCATATGTTGATTTAAAAACATTGATTAACAAAGAATTTCGTCGCTTTAAGGTAACAACTCATGGTGAAGATTTTTACATTCATGCGGGCTCCGAGTCGTATATTTTTAACAGAATAGAAAAAAAATTATACCCTGTACGAGAGCCGAAATCGGATGAAAAAAAAGGGAAAGACAGTAGAGTAAATTACAACCTTACAAGTGTGGAAACACCCTTTGTAAAAATGAACATCGTAAGAATCACAACCGATGGTTGCTTGGTCTTTAATGCCAAAAAACTTGACTTTCAGTCTTGGGATAAAAACCATTTACATTTTGCGCCAGAACACAGATTGGTGTTCAAAGGCAATAAAGAAAAGCATACCTACATTGCGACTTCAAGAACAACAGTATTGAAAAAAACACATGTTTTTGACAATCCTAAAATCAAATTTCGGCATGTTAGTTTTAAAGACGGCAGTGAAATCCTTTTTGACAATAAAGGTTTTGCGCACTTAAAGAGTTCTGACAAATACCTTCCTGAAATAACTGTCAAAATGCAACTCAACGCGCCGGTGAGCATTTATGTGTCAACAGGAGAAATTTCAGCTCAAGAGCATTTAATAAATGACAAGCTGAAGCTGTCTAAAATAAATGCCAAAGAAGCTCATAAAATGTATCTTCAGCCTTTTATTCAAAATATAATAAACGCATATTGATGACCATTAGGCTTACATATTCGACAGATAGACATGAGTTGGTTAGTGCATTTTACATTCATTCAGAAAATCCGGATGACTGGTTAAATGTATTGAATGCTAATCATTTAGACCTTGAAGAAATCCATTGTTATCCAACTCCAAAGTCCATTGCAGATATTCGGTTATCTGGTGTATTTGTTATACTTAAAACCCCTCTAAAATATAATGAATGTGAGCTTAGACATCCTTTCTATCAATTGGGAAATCAAATGTATCTCCCCTTTAATACCGAATTATTTCCTCCAGTAACCAAGGACGAAATAAATGGATTGTCGTTATACCCTATTCAGTGTTTTCATAAAGACATCGGACTTATTGGTTGGGAAAAAGAGGAAGCGCTTAATTGGAAAACCCTTAGTTTCGACATTAAAAAGGGCAGTGATCCTTGGGATTTGGCCACTCATAGGTCTTTTACAGTTCCTAAACTAACAAGCCTATCACTTATTTCGCCCGAAAGCGAAAATGAAGTTATAGATGAACTGGAATCTGAAATTGACAAAAAAGACTTGTCAGATATTCCTTTAGATACAAATGAAAAACGTAACTATAAAGACGCGCTGATTTCTAAAATTGCCAAACCTCTTCTAAAAGGAGGTCTTGGAATTTTAGGCGCAATTCTAGGCGGCTTAGGCATATTGGGGATTTTTCTATCAAAATTGTTTCCAAATTCCAACGGAAGTAGTCATGCACAGTCTTTTGAGAAAATGATGAATAACAATTCGTCCAAACCAATGAAGCCCAATGCCTTGCATAAACTGCATGAATGGCTCAAAGCCAATCTCGACAAATTAGAAAAACAACAACAAAAAGAGCTGAACAAACTCCTTAAGATGTTTGATAACAATATTTCTGAGGCTTTAAAATACGCCATTCCCTTAGGAGGTGACGAACTAGGACGAGGAGACGATGTTCCAAGTTTCAAATTATCAAAGTCAACACCTTCTTTTAATTTAGGACGTTTAGGTACTCGCGTGTCTTCGTACGGATGGGATTTAGGGAACCACTATTATGAACTACGACAAAAATATATTGCAGCTGCAAAAAAGGAATTGGAACTTAAGAATTTCAGAAAAGCAGCCTATATCTATGCTCATCTACTCAAAGATTATCACAATGCAGCAAATGTGCTAGAACAAGGCGCCTATTATGAAGAAGCCGCAGTTCTTTATTTAAAAAAGATGAAAAACAAGGCTGCTGCTGCTTCATGTTATGAGAAAGGAATGCTCTACGAAAAAGCCATAGAAATTCAAAAGGAATTGGGTAACAACGAAAAAATAGGTGATTTATATGCATTAGCCAATAACAAACAACGCTCTGAGGACTATTATTCACTTACGTCCAACGAATATTTGGACAGAAAAGACTTTTTGAATGCGGCAAGAGTTCAAAAAGAAAAACTTAAGGCCTTGGAAACGTCAAAAACTTTGCTGCTTGAAGGTTGGAAAACCTCATCAAAATCTGAAATTTGTTTAACTACCTTTTTTAATGAATCGTTTGAAACAACTCCAAAAGCATTCCCAGAGCTTATCCATTCTGTTTACAAAAACGACACCTCAAGTCATCTAGAATCCAAATTTCTGAACGTACTTCAAAAAATACCTTTAAAAGACTATGCTGCTGAAGACCTGAGTACAGAAATTGCTTATCAGATTGTAAGTAAAAAGATTACCCAAGGCAATCATAAAGAGGTTCACAAGCTTAAACATTTTGTGACCGACTCATTTTTAGAAAGCGACCTCACCCGTTTCATGACTCAGAAACCGAGAATCCCAAAGGCTAACCTGACAACGATAAAACTAGACACAAACATCACTTGGACCGATGCCATTGCTCATAGAGAAAGTATCATTTTAACAGGAAATAACCTAACGCATTGGTTCGTTTGTAGAGTAAATAAATATGGAAACAAAGAGTATTACACACTTAATAACAAGTACGCAGAAGGCAAAAGTTTTACACTAACTAATAATCCGCTCTATTCTGACGAGATTCTAATTCTATTTACAAACGCTCATAAAGGTATTTCGGAAAAGCTCATTATGCATCAAAATAAATACTTTGAGAGAACCCTGACGCTCTCTCACTATTATCAATTTCAAGAAGATGGTGTAAATTTCAGCTTAAGTACTGACCATTATTTCAAAATTGACAGGCAATCAGAAATCGTAAAATACGACAAGGATAGCAAGTTAATAGGAAATGTAACACTTAATAGAAGTACGTTTAGGCATAGTTCAAAAATTCAATATGCTGAAGGTTTTGTGTTCATGTATAGCAACAGTCAATTCAATGCTGTTGAAGAACATAATGGAGTTGTTCACTCTTTTGATTTAAAATCAGGCATTAAGGATTTTACAGTTCTCAATAGCACAAACATTTTGGTAAAAACCTACAGTGGCATTGCTATTCTTGGATTTGTCGAAAAAGACTTTAGACTTAAAATTCCATTTTTTTCAAGCGATTTTTTTGGAGAAGAAGCATTCTTTTTAGGGAGTAATAAGGCCGTCGTTTATTCTAAACAAAAAATCGTAGTTTTTGCTTTTGAACAACACCAAGCCTATCAATACAAAGTCATCGAAAATGAAAGTACGATTAAATGCCTTCCCATCAGTCGAAGTGAAATCGCTGTTCTTACCTCAGACAAGGAAGTTTTGATATATAGTATTTAACAGAGATTGAATTGTTATCCAAGCAAATAAAACCTCCTCAAAAAAAATGCATTATTCCGCGACAAAGCGTTTGTCTGTAGGCATAATTGTTCCACAATTGCTACAAGTACGTTTGTTGATATCGCCATAAAATGCTTTAAAATGCATTAGGAAATCTTTTTCGATGTCAACCAATGGAAAAAAAACTTCATGAAGTTTATGGTTACAGTTGTCACAAAACCACATCAAGCCGTCCTTCTTATTCAAATGTTTCCGTTTGCGTTCTATCACCAAACCTAAAGAATCTTTATGTCTTACTGGAGAATGCGGAACATTGGCCGGATGCAAATACATATCACCAGGACCTAATTTCATCGTCTTTTTTTCGCCATTTTCCTGAATGTGAACTTCGATATGTCCTTCCAACTGGTAGAATAGCTCTTCTGTTTCGTTATAGTGGTAATCTTTTCTGGCATTTGGACCTGCTACAATCATGACGATATAATCACCCGATTCTTTATACAGGTTTTTGTTTCCAACAGGAGGTTTTAATAAGTCTCTGTGTTCTTCGATCCATTGGGTTAAGTTAAAGGGAGCAGCAATTGGCATGATTGTAAAAATTAAAATGAAAGTTACTAAAAATACAAAGTTTCGTCTTAATAACAAAAAACGAAAATAATAAGATAGATATACATTCAATTATGTAATTTTACATTATGGGTTTGGATTTTTTAGACTTTGGAATATTCGATATTATCGACATTTTGCTGGTAGCAGCTCTGCTTTATTACATCTATAAACTCATTCGTGGCACTGTGGCCATCAATATATTTATTGGCATTGTCATCATCTATTTGGTTTGGAAACTGACAGATTTTCTTAAAATGGAAATGCTAAGCAGCTTTTTAGGACTGTTTAGTAGTGTTGGCGCTGTGATGTTGATTGTTGTATTTCAGCAAGAAATACGTAAATTTTTCTTACTTATTGGTTCCACGAATATTACCAATAAAAATGGGTTTTTTAAGGATTTGGGGTTTAGCAAAAGGTCTTCCGATGCTTTGGAACATATTGACGATGTATTAAATGCATGTTTAAGCCTGAGCGACACCCACACTGGCGCATTAATCGTCATTCGGCGTCAGACCAATTTAGACTTTGTGAAAAACACTGGAGATCAAATGGATATAAAAATAAATATCCCTATTATAGAATCCATTTTTTACAAAAACAGCACATTACATGACGGCGCCATTGTGATCGAAGGTGAAAAAATTACAGCAACTAGAACAATTTTGCCTGTTTCCAACGACCGTAAAATCCCACTAAGATTCGGGTTAAGACATCGTGCAGCAGTTGGTATAACCGAAAAAACAGATGC
>JAUIFC010000206.1 GCA_030429455.1 Bacteroidia bacterium
GCGATGGAAGTATTGGCGAAGGCATCTCCATTTTATGGAAAGAAAATCCTGCTAAATTCGAAATGCAAGGCAGTGTAGATTCTTCTATTCCTTTTGGAACAATTTTCACAGGAATGATGCTCGCGCAAATCTACTATTGGGGCACCAACCAATCGATTTTGCAACGTGTCTTTGCCGCCAAAAGTTTAAAGGAAGGACAAAAAGGAATGCTCTTAGCGGCATTAGTAAAGTTTATTATTCCAGTGATTGTTGTCATTCCTGGCATTTTAGCATGGCACATCTTTGGAGCGGACTTAGAGAATCCTGATCAAGCTTATCCAGCATTGGTAAAAAAAGTGTTGCCAACTGCTTTTGTTGGCTTTTTCGCTGCTGTACTCTTTGGAGCTGTTTTGAGTTCATTCAATAGTTTATTAAACAGTAGTGTAACCTTGTTCGGATTTGATTTGTACAGGTTGTATTTTAAAAAGGACGCTACTGAACAAGAAACAGTCAAAGCAGGAAAATATTTCGGAATGATGGCGGCATTGATTTCTATGATCATCGCGCCATTTGTTGCTTTTGCATCCGATGGGTTGTTTGGCTATATTCAGCAATCATTAGGAAGTCTTAGCGTTCCCATTTTCGCAGTAGTTATGGTGGGCATATTTACCAAAAAAGTTCCAGCGCTTGGAGCAAAGATTGTCTTGACATTTGGGGTCGTTGTGTACCTCATCAGTTTAATTTTTGTAGAACCTTATTTCAGAAACTCTGCTGTGGAAGCAGCTGTAGCCAATGGCGTAACAAACGAAGCCCAATTGAGCATTATACAGGCCGAAGCGTACCCACATTATCTTCACGTTATGGGAATCTTGTTTGTCGTAAATATTCTAATCATGTTGGTTACAAGCAAGCTAAGACCAAAAACGGAAGCTTATCAACCTATTATTACAGATTCTGTCGACACAACGCCATGGAAATATGCCATAATTAGCGGTATTTTGATCACGTTGTTGGTTGTAGGCACATATATTATTTTCTAATTTTTAAAGACTTTTTTTATGAAAAAAATCTGGTGGAAAGAAGGCGTCGTTTATCAAATTTATCCAAGATCGTATAAAGACTCTACAGGAAACGGTGTTGGTGATATTTACGGAATTATTGAAAAACTGGATTATATAAAATCTTTGGGTGTAGATATCATTTGGCTTTGCCCCGTTTACGAATCTCCAAATGACGACAATGGTTATGATATTTCGGATTACAGAAAGATTTCAGACGATTTTGGCGGTACAGAGGCATTTGATTTGCTCCTCAAATCCATGCACGACAGAGGCTTAAAATTGGTGATGGATTTAGTTTTAAATCACACTTCGGACGAACACAAATGGTTTAAAACAGCAAAAACATCTAAAGACAATCCTTACCGTGACTACTATTTTTGGAAAGATGGAAAAGATGGATTACCACCCAATAATTGGAAGTCCTTTTTTAATGGCTCGGCTTGGGAATTTGATGATGCTTCCGATCAGTATTACTTGCACTTATTCACCAAAAAACAACCAGACTTAAATTGGGATAATCCTAAAGTTCGTCAGGAGATACATGATATTGTGGAGTTTTGGTGCAAAAAAGGTGTTGATGGATTTAGAATGGATGTCATCTCACTCATATCTAAGCAAGAAGGTTTGCCTAACAGTCATGTTCCTGAGGATTTTGGGGAAACCATAAAAAACTACTATGCCAATGGACCGAAAATCCACGACTATTTAAACGAATTGAATCAAAAAGTCCTCTCTAAATACGACATCATGACTGTCGGCGAAGGTCCTGGAATAGATCTCGAAAATGGGCTGGATTATGTGGCGGAAGAAAGAAACGAACTGAACATGATTTTTCATTTTGACCATTTGTTTATCGACAATGGTCTTGGCGGAAAATACGATCCTGTTGATTTTTCTTTATCAAAATTCAAAACTATTTTTGGAGATTGGGACAACAGACTGAGGCATCAAGGTTGGGGCAGTATTTTTTTAGGGAACCATGATTTTTCAAGAATGGTCAATCGCTTTGGCGATGCCGAAAATTTCCGAATCGAATCTTCAAAACTTCTGGCGCTTCTTTTATTTAGCATGCGAGGTACTGTGTACGTTTATCAAGGCGATGAAATAGGCATGACGAACGTTGCTTATCCAGACATAAGCTATTACAATGATGTAGAAACCCTAAATGCTTACAAAGAGCTTGAAGCTAAAGGCATGGATGAACAAACTTTAATGAAACTGGTACATAAGCAAAGTAGAGACAACGCACGTTCGCCAATGCAATGGAATGCTTTAAAACATGCTGGATTTACAGAAGGAAAGCCTTGGCTATTGGTAAACGAAAACTACAAAACCATTAATGTTGAAAGCCAACAAAATGATCCAAATTCTATTCTGAATTTTTATCGAAAACTGACGGCCATAAGAAAACAATACAAAACTTTAGTTTACGGCGATTACCAGTGTTTTGATGTCACAAATGATACCTCATTTTTTTATAAACGCTGGGATAATGAAGGTAGCTTTCTAGTTCTTCTGAATTTTACTGGAAACCCTCTTTCAATCGATATTGATGAAGATTTATTAAATTACACCTCAATAATTTCAAATTACAACAACTCATTGACTTCAGAGCCTTTAAAACCATGGGAAGCCAGATTACTTAAACGCTCAGAAAACCATGAAAATAAGAACTAAATTAAAGACAAATATGCTACTGAATCTACATCTAATTCACTTTAAATTATGATAGGAGATAAACTTATATATTATTCGAGTTATCAAGACGTAACAAAAGAAATCATTGATAAACTACACACAGAATTGACTCAAAACCGTGTCTGTATTGCTGTTGCGGGCGAGTCGGGTTGTGGAAAGACCTCTTTGGCTTATGCCCTTCGTCTGGATATCGAGAAAAAATTCAGCCTTAAAGGTTATGTTTTTCATATTGATGATTATTTTATGCTTCCACCGAAAGACAATCACAACAACAGATTGAAGGACATTAAAAATGTAGGACCACAAGAAGTAAATTTAAATCTTTTGGATGAACACCTTCAAGCCTTTGTATCTAAACAATCACCATTACAAAAACCATTGGTTATTTACGAAGAAAACAAAGCTATTATTGAAGAAATAGAACCCAAGGATTTTGATTTCTGTATTGTTGAAGGCACCTACACCATGCTTCTAGAGTCGCCAGTTTTTAAAGTCTTTATGAAAAAAACATACAAAGAGACTAAAGAAAATAGACTAAACCGCGCAAGAGATATCATGAACGATTTTAACGAACAAGTATTAGACATTGAACACAAAATCATCAGCCAACATTCCAAACTGGCAGATATGATCATTTAGAGTGATCAAGAATTAGTTCAGTTAAAATTCAAATTAAAATATACACAAACAAACGAAACGAATGAAAATAACAAAACCCAAATTATCTTTCTGGCAGATATTTAATATGAATGTTGGATTTCTAGGCATCCAATACAGCTTCGGACTGCAACAAACGGCTATCAATCCAATATTTCTGTATTTAGGAGCTCCAGAAGACATGCTGCCTATTTTAAATATTGCAGGACCGATAACTGGACTCATTGTACAACCCATTATCGGAGCCATGTCGGACAAAACATGGTCACCACGATGGGGTCGACGAAAACCTTATTTTTTAATAGGAGCATTATTAGGGAGTTTGTGCTTATTTGCTTTTCCCAACAGTCCTGTGCTATGGTTTGCCGTAGGATTATTGTGGATTCTAGATGTTGGAAACAATATGGCGATGGAACCCTACAGGGCTTTCGTAGGGGACAAACTCCCTGAAAAACAATTAAGTCTTGGTTTTCAAATGCAAAGTTTGTTTGTTGGCGCTGGTATTCTTTTAGCCAATGGTTCAATCATTTTATTTCAAGATTGGTTTGGAGGCGATGCTGAAGTTGCTGGAAAAATTCCTCAATGGTTGTATTATTCATTTTACATTGGCGGTATATTATCAATCACCACTATTTTGTGGTCTGTATTGAAAACACCAGAAATTCCACCATCGGATAAAGAGTTAGCAGAAATAAACCACAGTAAAAGTTTAGGACTTGCTCATCGAATTCGAGAGCCATTTAATGAAATTATCGATGCTGTAAAAGACATGCCAAAGTTCCTTTGGAGAATTGCTGGAGTTTACATTTTCCAGTGGTACGCCTTGTTTATTTATTGGCAATTTATCACACCGCTGTTTAAACAAACCTTAGAGTTTTCCACCTCGGAAGCTGCTGCACAAGCTGCCAAAATGAACACTACCTATAACATTGTCACCATGCTTGTTGCTCTAGCTTTAGTGCCACTTACATTGCGCTTTGGTAACAAAAAAGTATATGCTTTTAGCTTGTTAGGAACGGCAATCGCCTTGTTTCTAATCCCAAACATCCAAAACCCAAATATGGTCTTGATACCGATGATACTATTCGGTATTGGCTGGGCAGCTATCATGGGGATTCCTTACACCATGGTCTCTAAAGCAGTGCCTCAAGACCGTCGTGGCGTCTATATGGGCATTTTGAATATGATGATTGTAGTGCCTATGGGCATTCAAACCTTAAGCTTTGGCCCTATTTACAAATACCTTCTTGGTGGAAATGCCATTTATGCGATGTTCTTTGCCGGAGCATTTTTTGTAATTGCATCAATTTTGGCATTACGACTAAATGAACCAAAATAAAGCCACAACTCATTCATAATTAAAATAATAGCATTAAACACCCAATACTAATTACAAATGAAAAAGTTAATACACCATAGCATTTTTAGTTTATGTTTCATTTTATGTTTAGCATCCTGCAATGACGCTGTTCAGGATTTGAGCATTCAAACAACCTTAGACGCACTTATTACCCAAGAGGACACAGATGGCGACACAAAAATCACCATTGAAGACGAAGGCCCTAAAACTTTTAAATTAAATTACAATGGCGAGGATCATGAGATTAAAGGCACTTACCAATTGTCTAACCTTCTTCAGGAGTTAGTCATTTCTAAAAATGCTGGTGAAGAAAATTTAGCCTTCGACATGGCTAAAATTGAAGAATTGCCTGTTGACAGAACATCTCGCATGATAAGAGAGTATTACTGGGACGGTCTTACACGATCTATTGACGAAAAAGGGATTACCAAATTAATATCAGATACCAAAAACGAAACCTTAGCATCTCTAGAAGAGCTTAGGATTTATGTGCCTTTTGATGATTCTTTAGCTATCCAATATTACACAAGCTTGGAAGCTACGTTACCAATTCAAGTCATTACATTACCTGAAAACATTACACCGGAATACGTAAAATCCATCAATGACAAACCTGGCATATTGTCGCTTAAACTTGAAGAACAGAATGGCGAAGTAATTGCTGTTCCATTTGTTGTTCCTGGTGGCAGATTTAACGAAATGTACGGCTGGGACAGTTATTTTGAATCTGTAGGATTAATTCTAGATGGCAGAATAGATTTGGCAAAAGCCATGGCAGACAACTTTCAATACCAGATTGACAACTACGGCAAAATATTAAATGCCAATAGATCGTATTATTTAACAAGAACTCAACCTCCATTTTACTCCAGTCTAATGAGAGAAGTTTATGAAGTAACAAAGGATAAAGACTGGCTAAAAAGTCATTTGACAACAGCCATCAAAGCTTATGAAACCGTATGGATGGTAGAAGGAAAACGCAAAACTGCGAATGGCCTAAATAGATATTTGGCAGAAGGCATTGGCATTTCGCCAGAAACTGAAGACGGCCATTTTGATGCCCACTTAAAACCCATTGCCGAAGCCGCTGGTTTGAGTATTGAAGAATACAGCCGTCAATAT
>JAUIFC010000207.1 GCA_030429455.1 Bacteroidia bacterium
CTGCTTTTGGATTTAGCTTGGCATAGGCAGATTTGATGTTAAGGAATTTCTCTGCTCCTAAATCGGCACCAAAGCCAGCTTCAGTAACCACATAATTCGAAAGCGAAAGACCCATTTTTGTTGCTATTATGGTGTTAGTTCCTTGAGCTATATTAGCAAAAGGACCTCCATGTATAATGGCAGGATTCCCCTCTAAAGTTTGAACCAAATTAGGCTTTATAGCATCTTTTAACAAGATAGCCATAGCATTTTCGGCTTTTAAATCTCTTGCAAAAACAGGTTTTTTATCATAGGTAAATCCGATAAAAATATTTCCCAAACGTTCTTTTAAATTATCAAAATCGGTAGCCATACATAAAATGGCCATCACCTCAGATGCTGGGGTTATGTTAAAGCCATCTTCTCTAGGAATTCCATTAGCAGTACCTCCCAACCCAATGGTGATTTGACGTAGAGAGCGATCGTTCATATCTATCACTCGCTTCCATAAAATAGTTCTCGGATCTATGTTTAAATTGTTAACAGTACTCTGTAAATTGTTGTCTATAAGTGCAGACAGAAGATTGTTGGCTTTCTCTACTGCGTTAAAATCTCCGGTAAAATGCAAATTGATATCTTCCATTGGGACTACCTGAGAATATCCCCCTCCTGCAGCACCTCCTTTTATACCAAAAACAGGTCCTAGAGAAGGCTCCCTTAAAACAACGGTTGCCTGCTTTCCAATTTGATTTAGACCTTCGGTCAATCCAATAGAAACTGTGGTTTTCCCCTCTCCAGCAGGCGTGGGTGTAAGGGCGGTAACCAACACCAAATGATTGTTATTAATCCTGTTTTCATCGATTAAATGTAGGGGTAGTTTTGCTTTGTATTTACCATACATTTCCAAGTCATCTTCAGCTATACCTAGCTTTTTAGCAATGCTAGAAATGTGTTCTAATTTATTTGCTTGAGCAATTTGAATGTCCGACAAGTGGGCCATGGTTTTTTGATTTTAAAAGTCTGTTTGTTTGAAAGTTTCTATTTGCTAGAAAAGCAGGTAAATATAAGCAATTTATTAGGCTAGTCTTAATTGAAATACTATATTTGCACGTTTCAAAAAAGAAGTCGATTTAAATATTATAATCATGCAAAACAAAGGACTTATCAGATTATTTGCCATCCTTTTTGCGCTAGTAAGTATCTACCAACTATCCTATACTTTTTTCGCTAGCAAAGTAGAAAAAGATGCAACGGCCTACGCCTTAACCAAAGCTGATGAAAATGACGGAAAAGCAATTGCTAAATTCGAACGTAACTATTTAGATAGCATTGCCAACTTAGACCAAACTTTCTTAGGAGTATTTACTACCAACTACAACAGTATCAAGAAAAATGAAATGAATCTTGGACTGGATTTAAAAGGAGGAATCAACGCAATATTACAGATTTCTGTAAAAGAAGTACTTATTGGATTGTCTAACGATTCCAAAAGCATTGTTTTCAATCAAGCCTTAACTTCTGCAGATGAAAAGCAGAAAAACAGTAGTAAAGATTACCTTCAACTTTTCTTTGAAGAGTTTGAAAGAATTAGCAATGGAACCATTCAATTGAGTGATCCTGCTATTTTTGGAAACAAATTACTTCGCGATAAAATCGACTTTAACAAGACAAACGATGAAGTAAAAACAATTTTACAAGACGAAATTAACAGTTCTATAAATACAGCTTTCGAAGTATTGCGTAGTAGAATAGATAAGTTTGGAGTTACCTCTCCTAGTATTCAACGAATTGGGACCTCGGGAAGAATTCAAATTGAGCTCCCTGGAGCCAAAGATATAGAGCGTGTTCAAAAACTAATTACCTCTAAAGCAGTACTTCAGTTTTGGGAAGTTTATTCGAATAACGAAATACAGAGTTTCCTTTTCGAAGCCAACTCAAAAGTTGCAGAGTTGTTAAAAGAAGACACAAATACCAAGCAGAAGAAAGACTCTGCTAAAACCAAATCTATAGACGATTTATTAGGAGACGATACAGATTCTACACAGGTTACTCAAAAGAGTTTGTTTACTTACCTTCAGCCGAATGTTGCTCAAAGTCAAAACCAAGTGAGCTCTTTAATTGCTTTAGCCAAAGTACAAGACACTGCGCAGGTGAACAAATTATTGGGCATGAGAGAGGTAAGAACTTTGTTACCTGCTAATTTAAGATATGTTAAGTTTTTATGGGACTACAAAGCCAATCCAAGCACCGACGGAAAAAGTGAAGTAATTGGATTGTATGCCATTAAATCTAACAGAACAGATACTGCCCCTATTGAAGGAGATGTAATTGTTGATGCTGCTCAGGTTTTTGACCAACTGAACAATCCTGAAGTGAGCATGACTATGAACAGTTCTGGAACAAAATTATGGTCTAAAATGACTAGCGATAATGTTGGAAAATTTGTTGCCGTAGTTCTTGACGATTACGTATATACAGCTCCATCTGTAAACACCCCAATCACTGGTGGTAGAACTTCAATTTCAGGTGGAAGCATGACCATAAATGAAGCAAAAGATATTGCAACTGTATTAAAAGCAGGTAAGTTACCCGCGGCAGCTCGTATCATTGAATCGGAAGTTGTAGGACCCTCATTGGGTCAGGAAGCTATCGATGCAAGTTTCCAATCTTTTGGATTGGCAATTCTTTTGGTATTGATTTGGATGATTATCTATTATGGTAAGGCAGGTGCCTATGCAGATATTGCCTTAGCCGTAAACATTCTTCTAATATTTGGTGTATTGGCATCTTTTAATGCTGTGCTTACACTTCCAGGTATCGCCGGTATTATTCTAACCATTGGTATGTCTGTAGATGCCAACGTAATTATTTTTGAAAGAATTAAAGAAGGTCTACAAAAGAAAAAAGGATTAAAGCAGTCTATAGAAGAAGGATTTAGTTTTAAAGGAGCATTATCTGCTATTATCGATGCTAACATAACTACTTTCTTAACGGGTGTAATTTTATTTATCTTCGGAACAGGACCCATTCAAGGATTTGCCTTAACGCTTATGATAGGTATTGGAACTTCCTTGTTTACAGCCATCTTTATTACTCGTTTACTTATAGATGGTGCAACCACAAAAGGGGGTGTGTTAACTTTTAACACTAACCTTTCGAAAAATTGGTTCCAGAACATTAACATTGAATTTTTACGCAAACGTAAAATAGCTTATGTTATCTCGGGTGCAATTATTTTAGGAGGTATTGCTTCCATTGCAACAATTGGACTTAAGCAAGGAGTTGACTTTAAAGGAGGACGTTCTTATGTAGTTCGCTTTGACAAAGCTATGAATGCTACAGAAGTAGCAGCCACCTTAAAAGATGCTTTTGGTACAGCACCAGAAGTAAAAACTTATGGATCTGCTTCACAGCTAAAAATTACAACTGCATACAAAATAGATGAAGAAGGGATTGATGTAGACAACCAAGTTCAAAACACTTTATACCTAGGGTTAAAATCTTATTTATCTGAAGGTACCTCCTATGAAGACTTTAAACCTGGTTTTGAAGGATCTGGAAATAAAATTATGAGTTACATAAAAGTAGAGCCCACTATTGCAGATGATATTAAGACCTCTGCTTACTATGCTGTATTTGGTTCTTTGTTAATAGTGTTTTTATACATATTATTACGTTTTAGAAGAATCTCATTTAGTTTGGGAGCTGTTTTAGCCGTATTCCACGATGTACTCATTGTTTTAGGAATCTTCTCTATACTCTATAAATTTATGCCTTTTGATATGGAAATTGGGCAATCTTTTATTGCAGCCATCCTTACCGTAGTAGGATACTCATTAAATGATACAGTGGTTATTTTCGATAGAATTCGTGAATTTGCTGGCATCCATACCAAGTGGGCTTATAGTGAAGTGGTTGACAAAGCTCTAAGTAGCACCTTAGGAAGAACCATCAACACCTCATTAACAACCTTATTGGTAATGTTGGCTATCTTTTTGTTTGGTGGCGATTCTATAAAAGGATTTATGTTCGCTCTAATTGTTGGTGTATTGGTTGGTACATATTCATCGTTGTTTGTAGCTACCCCTATCATGTACGATACAACTAAAAAGGAAGACAAGAAAAAATAACAGAATAGTATATGCATATAAAAACCGTTTTGATATTTACTTACTAATTTCAAAACGGTTTTTAATTTTATAGTTTATGAGCCTTATTAAGTTACACGATCTTTACTTTAAACCTTTTATATCGAAAGAAGAAATAGATCATATTGTTAGCTATCTGGTCTCAGAAATATCTAAAGACATCCCAAAAAATGAGGTTCCCTTATTTATTGGAATCTTAAATGGATCTTTTTTATTCGCTGCCGATTTTGTAAGGAAATACAAAGGAGACTGTGAAATTTCTTTCGTAAAACTTGCCTCCTATGAAGGTACAAAGTCTACAGAAGTAGTAAATGAACTTATTGGTTTAAACGAAGATCTTCATAATAGAACCGTTATAATTTTGGAAGATATAATAGATACGGGGACTACTCTTCATAAAATCTATGATATTTTTAAGAACAAACAAGTAAAAGATCTAAGAATAGCAACCTTATTCTTTAAGCCCGATGTATATAAAAAAGAACTCCCCATCAATTATATTGGAAAAAACATTGAAGACAATTTTATAGTTGGATATGGATTGGATTACAAAGGTTTAGGAAGAAATTTACCCTCAATTTATCAATTATCATCAAAGCCAAACTAACCTATTATTATGAAAAATATTGTTTTATTTGGACCTCCAGGTGCTGGAAAAGGAACACAAGCAGAAATTTTAAAAGAAAAGTATCAGTTAAAACACATTTCAACTGGAGATGTATTTCGTTTCAATATTAAAAATAAAACCCAATTAGGTCTGCTTGCAAAAAGCTATATGGATAAAGGTGATTTGGTACCAGATAATGTAACCATAGATATGCTTGAAGCTGAGGTAGAAAAAAACCCAGAAGCCAAAGGGTTTATTTTTGATGGTTTCCCCAGAACCAATGCACAAGCCAAAGCTTTAGATGAGTTAATGGATAGCAAAGATTCACAAATTAATGCCATGGTAGCTTTAGAGGTTGATGATGAGGTTTTAGTTGAACGTTTATTAAAACGAGGAAAAACCAGTGGAAGAGCTGATGATGCCGATGAATCGATTATTAGAAACAGAATTACAGAATACTACAACAAAACGGCTATTTTAAAAGATTATTATTCTGCACAAAACAAGTATTTTGGTGTTGATGGCGTGGGCAGTATTGAAGATATTACTGAAAGGCTTAGTGCTGTTATAAACGAATTATAGTTACGTTTATTTGTTTATTCGTTTATCTGTTAATCTGAAAGTTAGAAACTTAATAATTTATAATCGAATAAACGAATCCACCAATTAACAAATAAACACTTAAATGACTGAAGGGAATTTTGTTGACTATGTAAAAATGTATGTAGCTTCTGGTAACGGAGGCAAAGGCTCTGCACATTTGCATCGTGAAAAATACATAACAAAAGGTGGTCCTGATGGTGGCGATGGCGGCCGTGGTGGGCATGTTATTCTACGAGGTAACTTAAACCTTTGGACATTACTCCATTTAAAATTCAAAAAACATGTAAGAGCTGGCCATGGCGAACATGGTAGTAAAAGCCGAAGTACAGGTGCCGATGGCGAAGATATATATATTGATGTGCCTTTAGGCACTGTGGTTCGAGATACCGAAACCAACGACATTATTTTTGAAATTACTGAAGATGGCGAAGAAAAAATTATTGTTAAAGGCGGCAAAGGCGGCTTAGGAAACTGGCATTTTAAATCATCAACAAATCAAACACCACGGTATGCACAACCGGGTCTTCCGTTAG
>JAUIFC010000208.1 GCA_030429455.1 Bacteroidia bacterium
GTATAAGGGTTTTTTAATTTTTCGTTGTTCTAAAAGCACAATAACAGCAAGCATATTGATATGACAAAACAAATCATATTCAAACCATAATACTATTTCCTTATAGGCATCAAAATCATTTAGTTTATCTATTTCATTCTTGTAGGCTCTAAGGTCTATCTCTATATCGTAGTTTTTTGATAAAAACAACTGCCTTTGTCTAAAAAACTGCCTTGTTTCGATATCATAGTTTGTTGGACCTTCACAAAGCATTTCTTCCCAAGAAACAACAGTTCCTTTAAATTCTAAATCTTTTAGTCGCCTTGTTAGGTTGGCTCCATTTGAAATATGTATAAAGCTTTCCATACCTATCCTCCAACTCGTTTTACTTTAAAACCGATTTGGACTAATAGTTCCATGATTTTTTGTCTGTAATCACCTTGGATAATAATGGTTTCCTTTTTATAGCTACCTCCTACTCCACAAGCTTTTTGAAGGTGTTTTGTCAACTTTTTAAAATCTTCATTGTCACCATTGTAACCTTCAATTATAGTGTTTACCTTTCCTTTACGCTTTTCATATTTGCACAAAAGCGGTTCATCTTGTAACCAAATGTCAAGCTGAGAATCCGCATGCTTTTCTACATTTTCTTCTTCCGATACATGATCTGGAAAGAGATGTTTAAGCTGATCTTGTAAATCCATTTCAATTATTTTTTGATCAATCCTATTTCCTCTAGACGTTGCGTTAAAAACTCTCCTGCAGTAATATCTTCATGTTGCTTAGGATGATCTTCTGATATACATTCTGGAAGACAATCTAATTTCATTTCACTGCGAGGATGCATGAAGAAAGGTATGGAATAGCGAGGTTTATCCCATTGATCTCTAGGAGGATTTACAACTCTGTGTACTGTAGAACGCAGTTTGTTATTTGTATGTCTTTCTAACATATCGCCTACATTGATTACTAAATCTCCTTCTTCTGGAATGGCATCGATCCAAGCTCCATCTTTTCGTTTTACTTGCAATCCACCAGTTGATGCTCCCATCAAAAGGGTGATTAAATTGATATCGCCATGTGCGCCTGCTCTTACTGCCCCATCAGGTTCTTGGGTAATTGGCGGATAGTGAATTGGTCTTAAAATTGAATTTCCATTACTAGCCCAATGGTCAAAATAGGTTTCTTCTTTTCCAATAAATAGTGCTAAAGCTCTTAATACATAAATCCCTGTTTTCTCCAAGGCTTTATAGGCTTGCATACCTACTTTATTAAATTCAGGCAATTCTTTGACTTCAATATTCTCGGGGTATGTTTCGATGAGGTTAGCGTCCTTGTCAGGAACCTGTCCGAAATGCCAGAATTCCTTTAAATCGCCTTTGGTTTTACCTTTGGCATGTTCTTTTCCAAAAGACACATAACCACGTTGTCCAGCAATCTCTTCTCTTTCGTACTGTCTTTTGGTTTCTGTTGGCAAATCGAAAAAAGCTTTTACTTGTTTGTATAAGGCTTCAATCAACTCATCGTCTAAAAAATGATTTTTTAAACTTACAAAACCAATTTCTTCATAAGCAGTCCCAATTTGATTTACAAATTCCATTTTTTCATCTTCGTCTTTCGACAAAAATTTATGAAGATCTACGCTTGGAATATTATTCATTAGTGAAATAAAATTTTAGTTAAAATGAATGATGACCTACAAAAATAAGAGAAAATTTCGATTTATAATTTATGAAAACTATGATATTCTTTTATGAATAGTTTACGAACAACATAGAATTGTCCTGTTAATTTTGCAAAAAAAAGAAAATGGGAACGATAAATGCATTGAATTGGAGATACGCCACAAAATCTTTTGATCCAGAATTGATTCTTGAGGACGAAAAAATTGACTTATTAAAACAGGCATTTAACCTTACACCAACATCTTACGGCTTGCAACCACTCAAACTTTTAGTTATTTCAAATAAATCTTTACAAGATAAATTATTAGCTTCAAGTTTTAATCAAAAACAAGTTACAACAGCTTCTCATGTTTTTGTTTTGTGCATTGAAAAAAAGATTGACACTTCTTTTATCAAAAATCATTTTGAATTGGTTAAAGAAATCAGAGAAACCCCAGATACTGTCTTGGAACCTTTTAGAAATTTTTTAATCAAAGATTTTTCTAAAAAAAATGATGAAGAACTGAAACAATGGGCTAAAAATCAGGCGTATTTAGCTTTAGGAAATATGCTAACCGTTTGTGCCATCGAAAAAATTGATGCCTGCCCAATGGAAGGTTTTTTACCAAATAAATATTCCGAAATACTGAACCTAGACGATTCACAAATTGAACCTGTTTTGGTATTGCCTGTCGGCATTCGTCACAAAAACGACATGTTTTCTAGCATGAAAAAAGTAAGACGCCCAATCGAAGATGTCGTGATTGATCTTGTATAAGCATGAATTAAATTTTCATTTTACTCTTCTTTTACTTTCTTTAATTTAAACATTAAAGTTTAAAAAATGTGCTCTTAATACATCAAAATTGAGCTTAAAATTGATCAAAACCTTTCTGTTTTGGCTATTTTGTAAACGTTATAATTTAGAATCACTTATTTCTATTTGTAACTAAGCCGTATCCTTTATTCTGCTAGTTATCTGATTATCAAAACTAAAAATTAACCGCAAGGTACACAATGAAAATACGCAAAGGACCGCTAAGGGTTTATATTCAACAATTTAGCTCTGTCTGACCCTTTGCGCAAAGCTTAGCTTTCCTAGTGGTTAAAATGAACTAAGCCTTGGTTTATAATAGATTGAAAAATTAATATCGGACTGATTAGTTACCTCTATTTTAAACTCAGGATAATTCATTTGAAATTCAGTGTGATAGAAAAATGTATCAATAGAAAATCAGATTAAAAAATTATCGTAAAAAGCTAAAATCAAAATTTTCAAACACTAAGTCCATAATTATTTTTTACTTTAGAGCATTTATAAGCTAAATTGACACTTAGACTTAAATTTTGACTACATGCATTATAATGAACTAAAAGACAAGGCGATAAGCGTTTTGAATAATAATTGGAAAGAAAAATTCAGTATTCCTTGTGAAAATTTGTACCCATTCCAATGGTTTTGGGATTCGGGTTTTATTGCTATCGGCCTTGCCCATTTTGATATGAAAAAAGCCGAACAGGAAATTAAAACACTACTAGATGCCCAGTGGGGTAATGGATTTATACCACATATTATTTTTCATACCGATACGGACACTTATTTCCCTGGTCCTGATTTTCATCGGGCAGATTTGCATCCACAATCAACAAAATCTTACAAAACAACGGGAATTACACAACCGCCTGTTACAGGTTTTGTTTTGCAAGAAATGTATCGAATAAGTAAAAACAAAACCCAAACTTTAGCATTTATTGTAGAGGTGATTGACAAAGTATTTGAAAACCATTCCTATTTCTATAACTACAGAGACCCAAATGACGAAGGATTAGTTTATATCTATCATAATTGGGAATCTGGAACTGACAATTCTCCGATGTGGGATGAAATTTGGACAACCATGAATCCTCCAGAATATAGTTTCAAAAGAAAAGATACGACACATATAGACGCTTCACAGAGGCCTTCGAACAGAGAGTACGACCATTATTTATACATTCTTGAAATTGCAAAAGAACATCATTATAATGACGGTAAAATTGCCGAACTTTCTCCATTTCTTGTACAAGACCCTTTATTTAATGCACTATTGATTAAATCTAATGCTTGTTTAATTACCCTCTATGAAATTCTTGGAGGACGTCATGAAAAAATCGATCAGTTACATAAGTGGCAAGAAAAAGCAGTTAGCGCCTTTAATAACAAATTATTTGACGAAAACTTAGGGGCTTATATTCACTACGATTTAAGAAACGAAAAACCTTTAAAATACATATCATCTTCTTCTTTTGCACCTTTGTTTGCAAATATCCCAACAACCGAAAGGGCACAAAACATGGTACAAATGATGTTGGAAAAGTTTGGCAACAAACACCAATATCTTTGTGCTTCTTTCGATCCAACAAGTCATCTTTTTAATCCTAAAAAATATTGGCGCGGTCCTGTTTGGATAAATCTGAATTGGATATTGTACAAAGGATTAAAGCACTATAATTTCAACGATATTGCCAAACGAATAAAACAAGACACCATTGAATTGATTGAAAAAAATGGTTTTTATGAATATTTTGATTGCCGTAAAGCTGAACATCAACAAAGAAACGCAGGGTATGGCGGGAAAAATTTTTCATGGAGTGCCGCCTTATTATTAGACTTAATACATGAACATAGCTTATAAAACATGAATTACATCGATTACATTATCATTATAGTTTATCTATTGGCATTTCTAGGCATAGGTTATTTTTTTAAAGAAAATAACAATTCCAAAGACTATTTTCTAGGCGGTCAATCTATGGGTTGGTTGCCCTTAAGCTTATCAACAATGGCGACTCAGCTTTCAGCGATTAGTTTTATTTCTGCACCAGCATTTGTAGGACTAAAAGATGGCGGCGGCTTGGTTTGGCTTACCTACGAATTTGGAGTGCCTTTAGCCATGGCATTTTTACTAATAGCCATTATTCCAACACTTTACAATGCCAAAATTATAAGTGTTTATGAGTATTTAGAAAATCGTTTTGACTCTTCATCAAGGTTATTAATTAGCTTTGTATTTCAAATTAGCCGTTCGGTTGCAACAGGAGTTATGGTCTATACCATGGCGTTGATTTTACAAGCCACCATCGGTATAGAATTTTGGATTTCAGTTTTACTCATTGGTGTTATTACGCTTATTTATTCGTTCCAAGGTGGAATGAAAGCGGTGATTTGGGGAGATGTTATTCAAATGTGTATCCTTTTCTTAGGCATCATTGTATGTCTGGCTTACGGCTTAAGCGAACTTGGTGGTTTCGACAATTTCTTGATGCATGTGGATAAAAACCGTTTAACCGCAATAGACTTTTCAAAATGGGGTTTCAACAATGCAGATAAAAATGATGAGTTTGGTTTTTGGCCTATGGTTATCGGAGGATTTTTTCTGTATGCTTCTTATTACGGTACAGACCAAACGCAATCGCAACGTTTATTATCCGCCAGCGGAATGCCAACTATAAAAAAACTGTTATTGGCCAATGGTATTTTTCGCTTTCCCATTACATTGACCTATTGCATCATGGGATTAATTCTAGGAACATTGTTGTTTCAAGATGCAAGTTTTATGGAAATGCTAGACAGCGTTTATCAAACAAATATTGATAGCTTGGAAGGAAAAAAAGCAGATTTAATGGTTCCTGTTTTTATTATAAAATATTTGCCCAATGGTATTATTGGAATTTTGATTGTGGCTATCATGTCGGCAGCCATGTCTTCTTTGAGTTCGACTGTAAATTCTTTATCAGCAGTGACTTTGGAAGATTTTATTAAACGTTTTAAACCAAATATGTCTGATGATACTTATGTGAGTTATTCGAGGTTATTGTCTGTATTCTGGGGTTTAGTTTGTTTGTTTTTTGCCTTTTTTGCAGGATCTATTGAAGGCACTGTAATTGAAGTAATTAACAAAATAAGTTCAATCTTTTATGGGCCAATTTTGGCTATTTTTATTTTGGCCATTTTAACTAAAAAAACAAATGCACTCGGCGCAAATATTGGTTTAATTGTTGGCGTTCTATTCAACATGTATTTGTGGTTATTTGTTCCAAGCGTATTTTGGTTTTGGTGGAATGCCATTGGATGCGTTGTGACTTTAGTAGTAGCGTATACGTTGAGTTTGATGATAAAGAAAGAAACTAAAACCAACTTAAATTTTACATTTTACAAAGCTGGTTTAAAAGAAG
>JAUIFC010000209.1 GCA_030429455.1 Bacteroidia bacterium
AAATTGAAACCCCTTTTTAAGTCGTCGTTTAGCGTAAAGTTTTATTAAATCGAAAGCAATTTTTTTGACCCTAGATTTTGTTTTTTGCTTAAGGTTTTTCCAAGCTTTGCTGCCTAATTTATAGATTTTAGGAGGTTGGCCATCTTTGCCATTAAACTTCGAAATCTTATGTAGCGCGTGAATGCTTAAATACAAAATGTCACCGTCGCCATAGACCAACTTTATGGCTTCCTGCTTGTTGCCATCGACATCAATTTTTTGCAAACCGCCAAACTTACCAATGCCATGATCGATATGGGTGACGTAATCTCCTTTTTCAAGCTGAGTAAGCTCCTTTAAGGTAATGGCTTGTTTCTTATCAAATTTGTTACTGATTTTAAACTTATGGTATCGTTCAAAAATCTGATGATCGGTATAACAAACCAGTTGGTTGTCATGATCTATAAAACCTTCGTGAAGACCCAAAACCATTGTTTTGTATTGGCTAAAGGCCATGTCTTCAAAAATATCGTGAAAACGTTTGGCTTGCTGCTGATTGATGCAACAAATCAAAACTTTGTAGCCTTTTTCAGCAAAGGATTTTAAGTTTTCAATTAGCAGTTCAAACTTCTTGTTAAACGCAGGTTGTGGTTCAGTTTGAAATTCAAACCTATGCTTGTCATCTGCATGAATATGATTTGCATTGCTAAATTCGATTTGATGAAAAGCAGTAGACTGTTTTAATAAATCCTCACCTCGATTAAACAATTCTTCAGGCTTGGAATACTTGATGTCTTTATTTAAATTGTTGTAAATCGTTTCGGATTTTTTAAATAAAAGATCAACTTCGGTTGAAAGGTATTGGGCATTTTCGATTAAAATTTCCGAATTTTTGGGAATAAATTCCAAAAAGCCTTGCCGTTGTTCTTTACTTAAACTGCCGCCAACATGAGGCATGATTGTCGCCGTGGATTTGGCCTCGATGGAGAGCTGAGATTCGATATCGAATGTGCGAATGCTTTCGATTTCGTCATCAAAAAATTCAATCCGATAAGGCTCGTCATGACTGTAGGAAAAAATGTCGATAATTCCACCTCGAACAGAAAATTCGCCAGGCTCTGTTACAAAATCGACTCTTTTAAATTGGTATTCGAAAAGCACTTCGTTTACAAACTCCAAATCAAGATTGTCGCCTTTGGTAATCTGAAGGGTATTTCGTTGAATTTCTTTTTTTGAAACTACTTTTTCGTAAAGTGCTTGCGGATAAGTAACAATTAACGACACTTGATTGGAAGTAATGTTGTTTAAGACTTCCGAACGCAATAAGATGTTGTTGTTGTCTGTCTTTTCAATGTCGTAGGGTCTTCTGTAACTTTCTGGATAGAAGAGGACATTTTCTTTGCCTAAAAATTCTTGTAGCTCGTTAAAATGGTATGCCGCAGCTTCCTTATCATTCAGTATAAAGATTGTATTATGTCGTGTTTGTTTAAAAACATTGGCTGTAAAAAAAGACTTTGAAGAGCCAGATAAACCTTTTATATTAATGACATTAGGCGCTTTATCTTTAAGTAAAGTTTTAATGTTTTTAAAACTGTCATGCTTCGAAACAATTGAAACTAAATCTGCTTTATCCATCTCAAAAATTGAATGCCGCAATTTAGGGTTTTCGTTTTGAATGCCTGAAAGGTTAATCCTCAATTTTATTTAAAATTTGGGATTAAGATAAGCGGATGAATAATCGAATACAAGGTGTTTGAGCCAACAAAAAGACTGAAACATTTGCCGTTTTTATACATGAAAAACTCTAGGTGGCACAATTGTTTTTATTGATTCAGAAATGCATGAACCGTTTGCGCCCAGTACATGATTTCGGTTTTAGTCATCAAGTAATATTGGTCTAGAAATCATCCAATTCTTTCTGAATATCAATCTTGAGTGCTTCAATTTTTTGCTCTACGTCGTTATAAAATCTAAGAATGAAGAACCTGTTGTATTCAATTTTTATAAGATAGGTGAGCAGTTTTTTCTTTTGTTTGTCATCTATATCAAGAGGAAGTTGAAAGGATGCGATGTGTCCTTTGGCGTTGAATACAAAGTTTGGAGCAACTGCTTCATTAAATTCCTTGAAATAATTTCTATGAAATTGAGATTCGAAATAGTCTTCTTCAATCTTTCTTAACGATTGATAGTTAATTTCATACAGTGTAATAATCTTTTTTCTTAATGTGTCATTTTGCAACAATTCAAACCCTTTGGATTTTAGAGTTTCGTAGCCAGAAGTGTTTAAAATAGATGTAAAATCCCTTGTCAAGGTAAAATAGTGATAACCGATCGAGTCCAAAATTGGCTTTTCATCATTTAATACTTTACGCCAAAATTTTACAGCATTTAATCCAGCTTCATGTCCTTTGGCATTTGTTTTTGTATCGACAATGTCCTTTTCGAGGCCGTTATATATCTCGGTTAAAATCTTTTGTTCGGCAATTTTGTCTCGTCTGTTGTCATTCCAATTGTTAAGTGCAAATGCAGAGATAACCGCAATAAAAATTGACAAAAATTCGAAAGCGTATTTTCCTATGCCATCATTTTTCAAAACTGTAATTTTTGGTGATGCATAAAACTATGTTTAATTCACTTAAAAGCGAAATGATTTAAAAATCAATTAATAAAAAAGGTATAATTTTCATTAAAATCATCAAATCTTTTCTAGCAAAACTTTCGATTGGCTGAATTTATATGCCGTATCCAACCAATTAATCATGAGTTGCCAATCTTCTTTTTCTACAAAATTGGTTTTATATACTTTTTCAGTTTTTAAGACCAATGTATTTCCTTCAACAAATGCTTCGGATGAAAACTTTCCGGTTTTATTTTCTTCTTTCACATTTAGTTTGTCAATACCTTTTACAACATAGCCTTTAGGGATTTCAAGATGAATTTCAAACTTGTAAGTTTTTGCATGATCCAAATTGATATCCACGTTTCTCTCTCTTTCTTTGTCTTCAATTTCTATTTGAAGTCCCAGAAATTTTCCGATTTCGAGAATAAGATTTTTTCCTGCCTTTTTGATGTACCCATCTGTCAAGTCAAAATTTTCCTTAACATGCAAGGGAATATCTATTCCATATCTACCAGATTGCAAAACAGTTGTCGAAAATTCGGAAACACTGCCTTCAGACCATTCTTCGTCTACATTAAGCTTTCGATTTTCTAAGTATTCCTCATATTTCTTTTGTTCAAAAGCCTTGTACTCTTTGGTATGTTTACTTATTTGTTTTTTAGAACCACATTGGTAAAAGTGTTGTGCATCTGGAAAGTTCTTAAAATCTTCCTTTAAGAAATCTGTAAAATGAATCAAATTAAAGATGAGCATATCTTCAAAATGGCCATTGGCAATTCTATCTCTTTCCACTTTAAAGCCTTTTTTATCTTCTGTAAAACTTAATTTCAGAATCTCTTTATACAAATTATCATCTGCTGAAGAAGTGGTGAGTCGGTCTTTTTGTAAGGCCACAATTCTTTTGCCACCGATTACTCGACCTCTATAACTTTCTGCATTTTCCAATAGTGCTGGAATACGTTCTAGGGTCATGTTTTCGTTAAAGTCGAAAAAGTACAAACTCGGTTCTGTATTAAACTTTAAGCCAATCACAGCATTGTCTTTGATCAACAAATCATCCAATTTGCCATCGTATCTTGCTTGCGCTAAGATGACTTCATAATTAATCTTAAACTGGTCGCAAAAAGTTCTTAAGTCTGCTACTACCTGATCGGTATATTCGTAAATTTCATAAAAATCGGAACTGCATTTCGGGTTTGGAACGCCAGTAAAAATTCCAGCATTGTAGGCGAACATGATTTCAAAATACTTGGTGTAGCGGTGAAATCTAATATATTCGATAGCAGCTCTCAGTTTTTGATCGTCTGTTTTGTAATTTCCATTTTTAACGTGCTTAACTAATCCTTTAATCGCACTTTTATATCCTTTTCTAAATTTCCGATCGTAATACTCAAGAATATCATCTTGGGTAACCACTTCTTTCCTTTCACCATCTTTTCCTTTAAAAATATTCGCAAAATATTCGTTGGACATATTTCTGGCAAAAGCTACTTGGTATTTTATAGAGGGTTCCTCTACCAGTGGATAATACCACCTCGAAGCTTCGATTTTTTCGAGGTTTTGAGCTTCCACAATGTATTTTTTTGTGGCATTTCTTTCTGTAGGTTTCTCCTGGACTTTTGGTGCACCATTATAGGTATTCATATTTAGGAAAAAATCGTTTTCCACTTCCACCGCCAAACGATAATCTACAATAGGATATACGTCGTTTAAAGTAGATTCGAATGCTGGATAAACGGCTAAACCCGTCATTTCTTTTTCCTTTTTATTCAGTTGAATGATGAGGTCTAGAATGTCTCCAATTTCCAAATTCGGAATGGCAATTTTTGTGATGCCGTCTTCAACAACTTCTTCTTTTTTGATATCGACAACAATTATTTTTCCATCAGGTTTTATCACCCTAATGGCAATAGTTGTTTCCTCCTTGAGAAGTGTTGACCACATGAAAGAGATTTTGGAATCCTCGTTTAACTGAATTTCGGACAAATCTTCCAGCGAAGCCTGATCCTGAATTTTGATGAGCTGGTGTTTTCTGTATATTGAAAAAACATTTTTTGCCCTGTTGATGTATTGGATGTAACGATGGTCCTTTAGAATGACGGCACTTTCATTTTTCCATTGTTCTGGAACAGAAATTTCTGAAACTTCAACACTCTTATCTTTCCAGAATAATGCTCTAAGCTCAAGTTCTTCCTCAGACTGCGAAAAGCCTATTGAAAACATGATAAGCGCAAAAAAAGAAAATAATTTAGTCATAGCGTAATTAATTTTTGATAAGTACGATTTGTTCGTCATAAAAAGTTTTTAGGTCATCGATGGCTTTATTCCACATGTTAAATTCATGTTTTTCTATGGTCCTTTTTTTAAAGGAAATTGTATTTTGATAAAATAATGTATCCTCTGTTTGCGAATAAAATGCTTCAATTGAAAGTATAGGGTTTTCTATCGAAATTTTTTCTGGATAGGATTTTACATCATATCCTTTTGGAATCTCTAAGCTTAACTTTCTTTCATCGACATTGGTATTGTGAAATTCGATGGGGTTTTTTCTGTCTTTTTTGATAGAATAATTGTAAAGGTACTTGAAGGGGTCTATTTCTAGGTAAATTTCGTTGTCAAAACTGCTCACAGAACCCTCTATTTTCAAGTTATAATTCAAGTGGATTTCTTTGTCTCTCTTGCTTGGGTCAAAGCCCTGAATATCTGAAATTTTGGCGTTTTCATTTCCTTCTTTTAGGATGTAGTTTAAGGCATCGTTTCTCACATCTTTTGGCGTATTGTGATAGCCATACAAAAACTGACTCACTTGTTCTCCAGTTAGAATTTTGTTGACCTGTCCTATAAGATTTTCATTTTCAATTTGTAAAGTCGCTTGGTACACTTCTTTGTTTTCAATTGGATCGGAAATCGGCACAGTTGCCAATAAAAATGAATCTCCATTTTCTACCAGTGCTTGTTTGCCTTGAATTCTTGAAGCATAATTGCCATAAGAATTAAACTTTTCGGTACCGTCCAAGAATATGGGATTTCCATCTTGCATAATAGCAGTAATCATATGATTATCAACTGAAAGTGAAGGAGTAGAATAATCGTAAGCGATGTCGTTTGTGCCAATCCAGACTAACCTCGCATCGAATCCTGCTTCGACCAACATGGACTT
>JAUIFC010000210.1 GCA_030429455.1 Bacteroidia bacterium
TTCAATTAGAAACCATTTATATCTAATTTTTATTCAAATTCAATAAACTAAATGAATCAGAATAATCTAAAATGTAATTATAAAATGACTATGTGCTCAATCCCGCTTTATAGGTTTCTAAGCAACGTTCTCGCGCAAACTTATGATCTACCATAGGTTTAGGGTATGAAGAAGATTCGAATTCTGGCACCCATTTTTTGATGTATTTTCTGTTTTTATCAAATTTGTCGGTCTGTGTGTAAGGGTTAAATACTCTAAAATACGGTGCAGCATCTACTCCAGAGCCTGCTACCCATTGCCAACCTCCAACATTGGAAGCCATGTCGTAATCTAGAAGTTTTTTTGCAAAATAAGCTTCGCCCCAACGCCAATCAATCAACAGATGTTTGCATAGAAAACTCCCAACAATCATTCTTACCCGATTATGCATCCATCCAGTTTGATTAAGTTGACGCATGCCTGCATCGACTATTGGATAACCCGTTTGACCTGACTTCCATTTTTCAAATTCCTCCTTATTATTGCGCCACCTTATAAAATCATACTTTTCTTTAGAAGCTTTATGTGATGATTGAGGATAAAAATGAAGTATCATGGCATAGAATTCTCTCCAAATTAGTTCATTCAAATAGGTTTCATCTTCAGTAGAACAGGCTTTTCGGATGAGTTGTCTGTAACCCACTAAACCAAACCTTAAATATGGACTCAAACGAGACGTTCCTTCAACTGAAGGTAAATCTCTTGTCTTTGCATAATTTTCTAAAAGAGTGTTGGTTGTATTGTATTTTGGCACATTAACATCTGAAGGTATAAATCCCATTTCTTGTAATGTGATATTAGGTAATTCCTTTTTTTTCAGACAATTATCTAACAAATCCTCTGAATAAAATGGCTGAATTTCAATTTCAGAAAATGCCTTTTTCCATCGTTTCAAATAGGGTTTTCCATCATTTTTTACCACTTCATTTTTTTCAAAAATAACATGATCTTTAAACGTGTGGAATTCTATGCCTTTAGAAAGAAGTAATGTCTCTATATGCGAATCCCGATGAGTAGCATAAGGCTCATAATCCCGATTGGCAAATACCGCTTTTACGTTATATGTTTTGGTTAAAGACGAAAATATCTCCTCTGGTTTTCCATAATAAAATGCTATTGCAGAATTGTAATTTTCTTCCAGTTCTTTTCGTAATTGCTGTAAAGTGTTGAAAATAAATGTGACACGAGCATCATTCTCTGGTAATTCATCAAGAATTTGCGTATCGAAAATAAATATAGGCAAAACGTTCAAATCCGACGACAATGCATGAAACAAAGCTGTATTATCATGAAGACGCATATCTCGTCTGAACCAAAATATATTGATGCTGTCCATTGTGTATGGTTATAAACTCTTGATTACGATTAATCAAAAAAATATTAGAAAATTACTTTTATGAATTAAGAGAATTAACTCACATTCAAGCTTGACATTCCGCCATCAACTCCTAAAACTTGACCCGTGATCCAACTGCTATTATCACTTAATAAAAACGAAGCAATTGAAGCAATATCATTTGGTGTTCCTACACGTTTCAAAGGATGACGCTGATTCATCATTTCCTTTTTCTTTTCATTTCCTAACAAACGTTTGGCAAGTGGCGTATCTGTTAAGGATGGCGCAATAACATTTACTCTAAATTTTGGAGCGTATTCTGCCGCTAGAGCTCTTGCAAAACCTTCGATAGCGCCTTTTGCGGCAGCAACACTGGTATGAAAAGGCATACCCGTCTGTACAGCTACAGTGCTAAAATATACAATACTCGCCTGTTCCGAAGCCTTTAATCGATCCAACAATTGATGTGTTGTTTTAACCAAAGACATGAAATTGATGGTCATGTCCTTTTCAAAATGTTCCATTTTGAGCATCTTGAAAGGTTTTAAGTTTATGCTTCCAGGACAAAAGACTAAACCATCAATCGTTTCAGGTAAATCTAAAGTGTTGACATCATCTTCCAAAACATCAAACGTGAAATGGGTGACATTTTTTCCTTCTAAATTTTCATTGGTTCTCGAGGCAACATAAATATGATGAGAATCGTGCAATTGATTGACAATTTCTAGACCAATTCCTTTTGTTCCTCCAATTAGTAAAATATTTTTTTTCATAGTCAAATCTTATTCATATGTTCCAAATAACTGGTTCATCCTTTCTGTTCTTGTTTCAAATATGCTTTCCAATTTGGGCTTTATGACGATAGGATGCAAAAGTCTTCCCAAAGGTCCAAAAGGTACACGATAATGTACTAAATCTTCTATCAAAACACCACCTTTTATCTCTTTTATAAAATGCTTGTGATGCCATAATTTGTATGGTCCATAAAGCTGAATATCTACAAAATAGTCTGGTTTTTGCACGTGTGTTATTTCTGTAACCCATTTGGTTTTAAAGCCCTTGAAAGGCGTTACATTATATTCTATAAGTTGTCCTGTGTACACCGATTGATCCGCTCCAGATAATATATCAAAGCCCATATCTTTAGGCATCAATTTCTGCAGGTTCCTAGGATTGGACAAAAAATCCCAAGCTTCTTCTCTTGAAATTGGTAATTTTATACTCTGTTCAATTCGATAAATTTTCATAATGCAAAAGTAGAATTCATTTTGTTTAACAAAAAACATGATAAGTTAAACAATTGTTATAGTTAAAATTTTGAGTATATGGAACCAAACTGAATGTTACTTTTAAAGAAAAATATTATGCTGAAATCATTGCTCACCACAACGATCATCATGCTATCTTCATGTATGGCTACTCAAGACAATATCGCTGAGATAAATAACAAAAAAATGAAATGCCCGACTGGGGTTGAATGCTTTGTTGAAGTATTAGACAATAAAACAATAGCTTTAAAAGAAGATACAATTGGCCAACTTTATGTCCAAATGAATGAAAAAGAAGGAAATAAAGTTGTTAAACACATCTACAGATTTACAGGCAGGCCAGAAATAGCTGATGACGGCTACGAAGAGATTGTTTATTTTGAAATTAAAAACTCTGTAAAAAATCTAAAAGCTTCCAATGAAAATCTTGCTGAACATAATCTGATTATTCAGAAATCATGTTTTTGTAAAGATGCTGGTTACGAACTGATTACTTCAGGAAAATTGGATTTGACACATACAAAATATGGTCATGATGTTAGTATTGCTTATAAATCCCAAAAGGCTTTAAAGCTATATTCACTCGAATTTTTTGTTGAAAATTAGTTTTAGAAGGCGTACTACAAGCCTTTTTTGAACATAATCGACTAGTTATTTGTTTCATTTTTATTAAAAATTAGTAAGATTTCATTGTTTGATATTTTATTTAATCGTAATATTGCAATATAATAATGAATAAATGGGCGTAACTAAAACTATGATTTACAAAGATGTTGAAAATGACATCTCAAAATTGGCAAAGGCCTTTGCGCACCCTGCAAGAATTGCCATTCTAAATCACCTTTTTAAGATTGATTCTTGCATATGTGGCGATTTAGTCGACGAAATAGGATTGGCGCAAGCCACTATTTCTCAGCACCTTAGAGAATTAAAAAACCTAGAACTTATTCAAGGAACTATTGAAGGTACTAGTGTATGCTATTGCATAAATAAAACGAAATGGACTGAGATGAAAACAATCTTAAACCAATTTCTTAACCAAGATGAAACCAAAACAAACTGTTGTTAAATAAATACTTATGAAAATATCACATTTTAAAACATTGTTGAAAGAACAAAACACCATCACTTTCCTATTACCAGATGGCACAACTGTACCATCACATTTTCATGTTACAGAAGTTGGTAAAGTGTCCAAACACTTTATAGACTGTGGAGGAGTTTTGCGACAAGAGAAAGTCGTCAATTTTCAGCTTTGGGAAGCCAATGACTATGACCATAGACTTCATCCAGAAAAATTGGTAAATATTATCGAACTTTCCGAAGACAAACTAGGCATTCCAGATCTTGAAATTGAAGTCGAATACCAAGGTTTAACCATTCAAAAATTTGGATTGGACTTTAATGGCGAGACATTTTTATTAACCTCCAAACAGACGGATTGTTTAGCGAAGGATAAATGTGGTATTCCTCCAGAAAAATTGAAAGTAAATCTTTCTGATGTGAAAAAACAAAAAGAAATGGCTTGTACACCAGGAAGTGGTTGTTGCTAATTTTTTATAAATAAGAAACTAAAACCTGACCACTCAATGCGTCAGGTTTTTTATTTATTCAACTTTAGAAAGAAAACTTAAATCTTTACAATTCTGTCTAATGTAAATTTAATTAAATCGTCTATGACCATGTAAGGATTACGGCTAAATTCACCAGTCATTCGATTAGCTAGTATGGCATTCATAGATAAAGCTTTGTGCCCCAGTAATTTAGAAAGAGCATAAATGGCACTGGTTTCCATTTCCATATTTGTCACAGGATAATCTTTATAAGTATAATCAACTAGTTTATCTAAGAAGTGGTCATTACTCAATGGTAGCCTCAACATTCTTCCTTGAGGCCCATAAAAGCCAATGCTTGAAATGGTAACACCCGAGGTGACATCTATTTCTTGCTCAAACAGTTCGGCTAATTCAGGGCTACTTTCCACAATATACGGCTGAGGTTTATTAGGACTCCAATTGATAAATTCGGCGATTTCTTTTCCGTATTTATTAAAGGTTTCGTTTTTGTCATAATAATACACTAATCCATCTAGTCCTAAACCAGCTTTGCTCATTACAAATTTATCAAGGCCGATAAAGTCTTGTAATGCTCCGGAAGTACCTATTCTAATGATATTTAAAGACTTATGTTTTTCTTTAACTTCACGTGTTTTTAAATCTATATTGACTAAGGCATCGAGCTCGTTTAAAACAATATCGATATTATCGACACCGATTCCTGTTGAAATTACAGTTATTCTTTTCCCTTTATATTGCCCCGTATGTGTTCTAAATTCACGTTTTTGGGTTTCAAACTCTATACTGTCAAAATATTTTGAAACACTTTGTACCCTATTTTGGTCACCTACAGTTATAATGGTATCTGCAATATGTTCTGGTCTAAGATGCAGATGGTAAATGCTACCATCAGCGTTTAATACTAATTCACTTTCAGCTATTCGCATACTTATAATTTAAGAAGTTTATTTTCATGTTGATCAAAACAAAAGTCTGATCGCTTTACACCACCAAAAATAACGTTGTTATTTATGATATGCAATGCATTGGCTTTGCCATTCAATACTTTATGACCTAGGTCATTTAATTTAATACTTTCCTGAGTATCTTCTATAAATGGTTCTAAATTGCGAATGACCCTTTCGTACTGTAATTCGCCGTAACCATAATAGCCTTGATAGTTTATGGCATATCCAATGAGGTGATGTCTTGATTTTATATCGTGTTTTTGTAAAAGCTTTAGGACATTTTGTTCTAATGTACCAAGTCCAGTAATAGAATCTGGGAAACGCATTAAATGTGCTTTTAAACAATTAGAAAGGTATAAGAATGAAGAATTTTTAACAATAAATGATTTGAATAGGTTATGATCTTTTCCACAGTAAATTCCCCAAAGGGTTTTTGCCAAATCAATATCTTCTTCCGTTAAACGAACTTTGCGTTTATAATGATTCATCAATTGCTTATCAGATAATTCGGAAAGCCCTTTAAGTTCG
>JAUIFC010000211.1 GCA_030429455.1 Bacteroidia bacterium
TACTATCTGTTATAAAAACCATGTGCCGCTCTGGCGTTGTAATTGTATCCAAATAAGTGATAAGAGCTTCGGTTTTTACATTTTTTTGAGGTATGGTGTTGAAGATATAACCTTCAGTTTTGGCTAAATTAGGAAGTGGAAGGAAAATTGGAGTTTGAGTTGAAGAATAATATTTTGCCATTTGACTTATGGTCGGGTCTAACAATGGGCCAATAATAGCATCTCTATCTTCCAAGTCTATTGCCCTTAAAATGCTATCTAAGGATTTTGAATTTCTTTTGGTATCGTAAACCTTTAAATCTGTGTAAATACCCTTTGTTTTAGCATGATCGATTGCCCATGTGACACCTTCATACATTTCAAGAGAAATGTTTAATAATCTGTCTTTTAGTATTATTCGGCTTTTGTCAATACTGTCTTGATCAAATTGCTGAAGTGAAAACGGTAAGAAAAGTGCTAGTTTTTTTTCATTGTAATTCTGAATATATTCTTCTAAATTGACAATGCTGTTATCGAGTATCGAACCTCCTAATCGCGATGGAATTTTAATAATTGAGCCAGCCTTTAGCCCTTCTCGCCTTAGAATGGGATTAAGTTTGTAAAGAATATCTTCACTCACTCCAAATTCTTCAGCAAGACTATATATAGTCTGTTTACTTTCAATTTGGTAAAATTCGACGTCTACATTAAAATCTTTTAAATCTAATTTGTCTTCAACTTTTTGAGGTATCACTTTTACCAATTGCCCACTTTGGACTTCGTAAGTATTTGGGTTTAAGCTATCGAATGTGTTTTGAGACATTCCATACATCTCAGAAATACTACTTTTACTTTCTCTTGGTAAAACTATGTGTTTGTATGCATCGAATGTTGAATTTTTAAGCGATTGGTTGAAGTCTATTTTTTGATATTCCTTTGGAACCTTATAGGCTCTGATGTCTTCTATACTTAAATTGTACAATTTTGAGAGGCTATACAATGTTTCCTTTTGTTTAACACTGTATTGAATAAAGCTGAAATTTTCGCTTTTAGATTGAGGGATGACAATTTTAGGTGAAGTTATTTTCAAAGCACCCTCTAGATATGGATTGTATTTTATAAGTTCTTCTAGTGTTACACCATTGTTTTGTGCTACACTCTGAGGTGTATCTTCTGGTTGAACATCGTACAACACATAGTTTTGTGCCGTTAATGTAAAACTAAAACACAAACTAATAAAAAGACCAATACAGCTTATTCTCATCTTTATTCCCATTCTATTGTTGAAGGCGGTTTGGAACTTATATCGTAAACGACCCGATTTACACCCTTAACCTGATTTATAATTTTGTTAGACACACTTTGTAAAAATTTATAAGGTAAATCTACCCAATCTGCAGTCATTCCGTCCGTAGATTCTACGGCGCGAAGGGCTACAACTTTCTCGTAGGTTCTTTCATCGCCCATTACACCAACAGAATGTACTGGAAGTAACATGGCTCCAGCTTGCCATACTTTGTCGTACAAATCCCATTCTCTTAACGCCTGAATAAAGATGTAATCAACGTCCTGTAATATATTGACTTTTTCAGGGGTGATATCTTCTAAAATTCTAATGGCTAGTCCAGGTCCAGGAAAAGGATGTCGTCCTATTAAGAGTGGAGAAATACCTAATTCCTTTCCCACACGTCTAACTTCGTCTTTAAACAACATTCTAAGGGGTTCCACCACTTTCAACTTCATGTAGTCGGGTAAACCGCCAACATTGTGGTGCGATTTTATAGTTACAGATGGGCCATTGACAGACACAGATTCTATAACATCTGGGTAAATAGTACCTTGTGCCAAAAATTTGACATCTTCAATTTGATGCGCTTCGTCGTCAAAAACTTCAATAAAAGCATTTCCTATTCGCTTCCGTTTTAGTTCTGGGTCTTTTACATCTTGCAAAGCTTTATAAAACTTTTGTGACGCATCGACTCCTTTGACGTTTAAACCCATGCCTTTGTATTGGTCAAGAACATCTTCAAATTCATATTTTCTTAATAGACCATTGTTTACAAAAATACAGTAAAGGTTTTTTCCTATGGCTTTATTAAGCAGAACCGCTGCAACAGTCGAGTCAACGCCACCACTTAAGCCTAAAACCACTTTATCTTCACCAATTTCATGTTTTAACCTTTCGACGGTTTCGTCCACAAATTTAGCTGGTGTCCAATCTTGTGGAACTTTGGCAATACGAACCAAAAAGTTCTCTAATAATTTTAATCCGTCAGTGGTATGATAAACCTCTGGGTGAAATTGAATTCCATAAGTATCTTCATCATTAAACTGAAAAGCAGCCATTTCTACATCTTCGGTAGAAGCAATTCGATGCACATTTTTTGGTAAACTTTTTATAGAGTCGCTATGAGACATCCAAACTTGAGAATTCGTATGGATACCATCAAAGAGTGGATTGTCGTGTATGATATTTTGCAAATGAGCCCGTCCAAATTCTCGTGTGTTAGACGCTTCAACTTTTCCGCCATGATATTGAACCAAATGCTGAGCGCCATAACAAACGCCTAAAAGTGGCATTTTCCCTTTTATTTGAGTTAAATCAGGGATTGGGGCATCTTCACTTCTTACAGACGAAGGGCTTCCTGACAGGATTGTTGCTCGAAAAGAGGATAAATCTTCTGGAACTTTGTTGTATGGTTTAATCTCGCAGTAAATGTTTAGCTCTCTTACTCGTCTCGCAATCAGCTGGGTATATTGAGAACCGAAATCTAGAATCAGAATATTTTTTTGCATGAACAAAAGTAAAAATTTGAATGGTATTTACATACTTTTTTAAAATTTATTAGAAGCCTATTTGTCAATTATTAAAATTTTCAAATTCTTTTTCACGTATGATTCGAATATACATACTTTGCAAACAATTAGTTGTTATGCTCTGCGAAATTTTCAAAACCCTACGAAACGAATTACAATTCGGATATTTAAAACGTAAACATCCGTTTAGATATTGTTATTTGGCTAGTGCTTGTGATAGTAGGCCGATTATCCGAACTGTAGTGTTAAGAGATATGACGAAAGATTTAGAATTAATCTTTTTTACAGATTCCAGATCTCAAAAAGTCATTCAGTTGAAGCAAAATCCACAGGCAGAAGTTTTGTTTTACCATCCTAAAAAACTTTTACAAATCAAAGCTTCTGGCAATGTTTCACTCTTGACTGATGAGGAAAAGTTGAACTATTACCAAAACAAAATTCAAGGGCCTTCGATTAATGATTATATCACAAAGGAGCCACCATCCACGCCAATTAATAATCCAGATTGGGTAGAATACAATAATGAAGAAGTCAACTTTTGTGTCTTGGTTTTAAAAATTGAAGCTTTAGAAGGACTTCAGCTTAAACGTCCCAACCACATTCGAACCCGCTTTAAAAGACAAGATAGCTGGAAAGGTGAGTTTTTGGTGCCGTGATAAGTTTTTAGTTGTTTGCGTTTAGTTTTTTTAGTCGATGTGCTTACAGATTATGAGCTGAGAAGAAAGTGAAGCAACTTCAACCAATACCTACTTTTGACTACCAACTCCCTATGGAATCCTTAAATATTTATGCGTTTGAAGCGAAACTTTCCACTTCGGATTTGCCATGACATAATCGACAATCAATGGCATCATTTTTTCGCGTACACTCCATTCCGGTTGAAGGTATAATTCGGCATCGGTTTGAAGTAATGCGGCTTGTTCTTCAGCAAATTTGAAATCACTTTTGTTGTAAACAATCACTTTTAACTCGTCGGCGTGCTTATAGATTTCAGCTTTAGGCAACATTCGTTTTTTAGGCGAAAGACAAATCCAATCCCAAGTGCCAGATAATGGATAAGCGCCTGAAGTTTCGATATGAATTTGAAAGTCCTTGTTTTTCAGGCCGTTTGTTAATTTAGTCATGTCCCAAGTGAGCGGTTCGCCACCCGTAATGACGATGGTTTTGGAATACTTTTCAGCATCTGAAATAATGGTTTTAATATTCGTTGGTGGATGCAATTTCGGATTCCAACTTTCCTTGACGTCGCACCAATGGCAACCGACATCACAGCCACCAACTCGAATAAAATAAGCCGCTTTTCCCGTATGATGCCCTTCGCCTTGAATGGTATAAAAGGCTTCCATTAAGGGTAAATATTCTCCAGTTTTAACCAGCTGTTCTAAGTTCTTTACTTCCATGCTGCAAAGATAGTACTAAAAGCTTGGAGAGTAAGATTAGGAATTCGTTTTAAGATTATATTGTTATCCTTGATTTATGTCAGAATTTCAGTTGTAACATAAAAATAAAACAAGAAGCTGAAAACAAGTTCAGTTTAAGGCAATAGTTGGATGAACATTATGCCTACTCTTTTTCGAGTTTTTTTGCATTTTCTTTTTTGTCTAATTTCTTGTTCTTTTTGGTTTTAACGATAATCACACCATTCTCAGCCTTGTATAAAGACATAGCAGCTTTGTCTTTTAAAACCTCTATAGCTTTTATTTCATCTGGCGATAATTTTTTTAATTCTCTTTTGGATGCTTCTTTCCCATCGATTATTATTAAAGGATCATTTCCAGCATTATGCCCTATTTTGAAGTTTGTTTTCACTTCATTCGAATCATTTCCGTCAAGTTTTTCTATTGTAAATGAAGCTTTATCGGGATTAGATTTTGGCTTTGTTGTTATAAGAATCACGCCATTTGGTGAGTTGTATTTTTCTATGGCTTCTTTGCCTTTAATAACATTCATTTTAGCGATTTGATTTGCGTCGATAAGATGAATTGAAAATTCAAACTTTTTCCCATCTACATAAATGTCAGGTTGAGTACCATCTTTTAATTTCAAGTTTAGCGTTGATTTATTTTCCTCTATGTTGTCTTTTTCTTGAGCTTGAAATGCAGGTATAACAAGTAAAACTAAAAAGGTAAATAGAATTTTTTTCATAGTCGTAGTGTTTAAAAATTATTAATTGGATGTGTAAATTATAACCAGTTCGTCTTCGTATAGAATAGTTTGCGTTGTTTCCTCTTCAACAGGCCCCAACATTAACAGGGCTTCATTTAGCAATGCTTGTTTTTCGGCGATATCCATTTCTTGATCAAATGGTTTAAATAAAAATACAGATACGACTATTAAAATAGATGCAGCTATCGAAATATAGGAATACCTGTTTCTCTTTTTTTGCTTCTGTTTGGTCGTAAAAGATTCCCATTGGGTTTCATTAAAATTCGCAGGTGTTACTATTTTATTTTGTTGAATGAAATCGAAAATCGTCTTTTCTTTAATATTTAATTTATTTCTATTTTCTATCAGATACTTTTCATCTTTTTGAGAAGAATCTCCTTCATTATACCTCTTCATCAGGTGTTTAATATGTTCCTCGTTCATAATGGTATGTTGTTTCTAGTTCTTTTGCAATCAATTTTCTTGCTCTTGACAGCAATACTCTTGAGTGTTCCACTGTAATATTGAGTGTAAACGCAATTTCTTTAAAGTCATATCCGTCGATATCTCTCATCAAAAAAACATCTCGTTGCTGTTCAGGTGCTTTCGAGAGAATTTTATGAATTATTCCATTCAGTTGTTCCCAATTAAAAATTGAGTCTTCATGAGTTTTGGCATCTCTAAATTCAT
>JAUIFC010000212.1 GCA_030429455.1 Bacteroidia bacterium
AAGCTTTGCCCATAGATAGGACTTCTAACCAAGCAAGGGGCATGGCTTCCATATGAGATGGATACACGCAAACTTGAGCTTTTTCAATTTCATCTGATAATTCTTCATTGTTTACGAGACCTAGAAAAGTAATCCTATCTCTTATATCATCCTGAATTTCTGATTTTAAAAATGCTAAATAGGAGTTTTGTGTGCCTCTTATTATCGTGTCTCTACCAGCGATAATAAGATGTGCATGAGGTACTTCCTTTAGTACTTTTGGAAAGGCTTGTATCAATTGCCTTATGCCTTTTTTTTCGCATAATGATCCCGCAAAAAATAGTCTGCCATCCATCTCTTTTGAAATATCAGCAGGTTTAAATCGATTTAAGTTGGCAAGATTATAAATTACACCTTTATACTTTTTTTTAAAATCAATATACCTAGATGTATGCCTAAATACATAATCGCTTACGCCAATCACATGGTCTGCTTTTCTGAAACTTCGTTTTTCCTGAAACGCTTTCCAAACCTCAATTTTTCTGTTTTCTGATTCTGCAAAAAAATGGTGACCACCATTCATTCTTATCAAGTATTTAATTCCTTTTATTTTATGAATAAATGCTAAGCCTAATTCGGTACTTTCAACAATATCAATTGGTTGATGGGCATGTAGTTTTTTTATGGCTTTATTTATTATGATATAGTTCAATAACCAAGTCAATGTTTTCACCTTTTTTGATTTATACCTATAAATCTTAACACCTTGATCTTCATCAATTTCATCCATGGGGACGTAATTTAGTCCTATAATGCTAACATCATGCTTATACTTTACTAAACCTCTTGCTATATTCTGTATAACTGTCCCAACACCGCCATGTGGAAAGTTTTTTTTTGGATATTCGGAAGTGAGGAAAACGATGTGCATCAGGCTAAATTTAATAATTCTTGAACCAAATTTTGGGAGGCATTTTTAAAAAGGTCTTCACCTATAACTTTGTCTCTCCACAATTTCTGATCTCTTTTTATATTCGGATCGACTTTGTCTATTTTCTCCAAAATGTGGTCAAAATCCTTTTTATTGTTTATCCAATGCACGGGGTTAAGTTGTCCCATAGATTTAAAATGTTGAAATTGATAAATCGTGTTTACAGACCAGTTTTTCGCATAAGGTGATTTGAGTGTTTCTTCAGATGCTTTAGGCATATAGTTTACATAAAAGGCAGGTTTTTCGAACATTGCAAAATCATGAGCCATGGTCGAACCAAGGTTGACCACGGCATCTGCGTGATAAGCCAAATTGACAAGTTGTTTGATATCGTTTTTTTTGGGGAATTTAACCGCCCAATGTGCTTTGTCATCAATTTGAAACCAATCTGCAGGTGCATAACATATTTCTGGGAATTGCTTTAATACGTCTTGATACCTGCTGCCATCATCAGTAGGAGAAGGCCTAAGGATAATTTGAGGTCTTTTCCTTTGTTCCATTTTTGAAAAACTTATAGCCATATCTCTGAGATAGTCTGCGTCAAAAGGAGATGTGAGTTTGTCGTCTCCAGAATAACATATCAAGGGACGGTCTAGATGGAGTTTATGACGATTAAAAAAATCGACTTTACTTTCTATCAAAGTGTCATTACCATAAAACTCAAATTGCGGAGTTCCGCAAATTTTGATTTTTGTTGTAGGAATTTCAGGATAATAATCGTCAAATTCTTTTTTCATATACTTGGACCATACAAAAAAATAATCGCTAAAATAAGGGATTCTCGCTTTAGGCATATTATCCCAAGAATAGATGACAGAAACAGAGGTGATGTTCATTTTTTTGGCAGCTGCAAAAAGAGGTATGTTATGCAAAGCCCTCTGGTGTGTGGTAAAAACTAGGTCGGGTTTTGTTTCTTCGAGTAGCTTTGAATATCTATATATTGTCGACGATTGTAATAGATTTTGATGATAGTATTCTGTTAGTTTTTTTATTCTACAGTATTTCTTGCCTAAAAATAATCCGTATGCTTCTACAATTCTATAGAAAATCCTTTTTGTTAAATTATTATATTTTCTAAACCAATTGGACATTATGCTTTGATTTGCCTTGAGTTTAGCATTGTGCTTTAGTCTTGAGAAACAGAGGCTCTCTCTTATGAATTTATGTTTAAAACTTTCTTTATACTCAGGAATTTTTACATGCTGAAATTTGTTTTTAGAAATATTGATTTCAGAATGTATAGATTTATTAAAATTATGAGCTAAGATGATATTAAAATTATCTGACGCTAATTTTAGAAAGTCTGAAAACAAATAGTTTTTAATGCCTGTTCCATCTGGGATAAAAATCAGAAGTCTTTTTTCTTTCATGTCATCTAAAGATTGTTTAATAATTCACTTACACTTATCCATTGCCATAAATGAAAGCTAGACTGGTTATTTCCATTTCTATATAAGTCCCATTCTTTATACATTTCTTCAATGTTAAAACATAATGCTAATGACGATTGACTAATTGTCTTGATTGCTTTATCTACTGCATACGATAATTCATTTCCAAGCCATTCTCTTTGAGGTGTTTGTAAAGCTCTTTTTGGGGCTAATGCAATGTTTTTATTATATCCTGATAAAATCCTTCTTAATAAATATTTGCCTTGTCCATTATTTATTTTCAAATTTTCTGGTAGTGAAAAAGCAAATTCAACCAATTCATAATCCAAAAAAGGTTCTCTTAATTCGACTGTAGATGTCATTGATACTCGGTCGTTAAACCGCAATGCTCTAGGTATTTTTGTGTAAAACAAATCTCTGTATTGTTTGTTTAACAATTCACTATCAAATGGTTTAGGATAACAAGGCTTAAAAGCTTTTTCTTTTAGCATATCTGATAACACATTTGATTTAAAAGGATTATAATTGGCTTGTCCTTGAATGGTTGAGGATGAGCGAGACAGGTAATAATCGTATCCTGCCCAGGTTTCATCCATGCCTTGACCGTCCAAAATTACTTTATACCCATGATTTGCGGCTGTTTTAAAAAGCTTTGCATATGCCAAGGTTGGTATACCGCCATAAGGTTCATCCTGATGTTTTGTTATTTTTGAGTGCCAAATATCGAATTAACTATTCGTAAATAAAACTGCATGAAGTTTGGTTTTAGTCCCTTTAATCATTTTATTTACCCAAGGTAACTCATCATATTCGGAATTGTTTGTGTAAAAACTAAAAGCCTTTACTTGGTTAGCATCTATTCGTTTATTAATTAGCGTTAAAAGCAATGAAGAATCTACACCACCACTTAAAGCAACTCCTATTGGAACATCTGCTCTAAATCTTAATGCAATACTTCTTTCCAAAATAAGCTTATATCTTTCGATAGCTTCATTTTTCTTGAGAAATTTATTTTGATGCATTTTTGCTTTTACATTGCCAATAAAATCGTACCACTGATGAATAGATAACTTAGAGGCAGCAAATTTTAAGAAATGCCCAGCAGGAAGTTGATCTATTCCTTTGAAAAATGTCTCGGACACTTTGCCATAACTGCCATACGTTAGATAATTGGCTAAAACATTTTCATTTATTTCAGTATTTTTAATAGAAGATTTAATCGCTTTTATCTCACTTGCAAAAATCAAGTTCTTGCCATCATAGAAGTAGTAAAATGGCTTTACCCCAAATCTATCTCGCGCAGCAAAAAGGCTCCGCTCAATTTTATTCCAAATTGCGAAAGAGAACATGCCTTTTAGGTGCTGTAAGCATTCTTCTCCCCATTCTATATAAGAGTAGAGTAGTACTTCTGTGTCCGAGGCTGTACGAAATTTATAACCATTTTGTTGAAGTTCTATTTTAATTTCTAAATAATTATAAATCTCTCCATTAAAAACAATGATATATGGAAAATCTCTAGACTGAAATGGTTGATCCGACGATGGGTTAAGGTCGATTATGGACAGTCGATTGTGTCCAAGGGCAATGTTATTATCGACATAATGATTTATGGCATCATTTCCTCTATGGACTAATAATGATGTCATTTTTGTGATAAGTTCATAACTCGCTTTTTCTCCAATTATTCCAGAAATACCACACATTTAGGCTAATTTTTTTTGAAGATGTTTTCTGCTTTCTGCCAATCTTCTTTATCATCAATATTTACATGATTTGTTGGGTTTGACTCTATATAAGATATCTTATCGCCATACAAACTTCCTTTTTTTATGACCTCTGTTTTGGTAATGTAGATACTGCCATCCCTGAAGTAAGTAATTGGCAGCTCCTGTCGTCTTTTGATTATCTTTTTGTCTCCAGTGGAAATTTCTAAAAAACCTTCTTGATTAGGCTCGAATACCCAATGAGGGTTAAACTGATGAGGAACTGGTAAAACGCTTACTAAAGAATCAGAATTTGCATTGTAAAAAACCTCAATTGATTTGTCTATAAATCCATTTTCTCTAAAGGGTGTTGTGGGTTGCAGCAATAAAACAGCATCAAAAAATTGGTTTTGTTTTTCAAAGAATTCTACTGCATGTTGCAACACTTCCAGACTGCCCGAATTATCTTGAGCAAACTCTTTAGGCCTTTTAAATGGAACTTCTACATCTAAACTTTCACAAACAGAAATAATGTCAACATCATCCGTAGAAACGATCAATTTGTCAATAAGTTTTGACGCTTTAGCAGACGTAATCGTATAGGCGATAAGTGGTTTCCCTGCTAAGGGTTTTATATTTTTTCTAGGTATGCCTTTGCTTCCTCCTCTTGCAGGAATAATTCCAAGGATGCTTTGCTTTTTAGATTCTGTTTTTTTCAATGTTATCAATTTATTGTTAAACTAATAAATTACGGATTAAAAAATCGTGTTTAAGGTTTTATATGCTTCTATACATCTTGGATCACTTTTAAAAGTTTGTTCTACATTCACACTATAAAGATAGACTAACTCTAAATAAGACTTTAGGGGTATTTGATGATACACTTCAATAAATCTTTTATAGGGAGACCAATCTAAATATCTTGCATTCCAAGCGTCTAATCCTTCAGAAAGGTGAGCATAATTTTGTGTTTTTAATTGCGATTCGTAAACTTTAATGAGTTTTTGTTTGTCTCCAAATTCTGAGGTATAATCTAAATAAACATTCGGAATCAAGGAGTTATGTACCTGATAGTTGAAAATTTGTGAATCTAAATGTAACTTGTTTTTAAAAATTTTCGATAATAAGGCATTGCATAATCTGTGTTTTGGAGGAGCGTCTAAAACCCATGGTGTAAAAATCGCATCATACCAATCTATGTTTATTAATTCTTCAATCTGTTTGACATGATTAAGGTCTATTTTTAAACTTACATTGTTTATGCCAATATTTATCAAATTGGCCTTTAATATGCCAGCAACCAACTTAGATTCTTCAAGCCTTTTGTTAACCATATTTGCGGCATTTTGGCCTAGGGGTCTTCCATCGGTTAAAAACACCAAATCTATATGGCATTTTTGAGATTTTAGCCTATTTAAAAGAGCACCACAACCTATAACTTCGTCATCCTGATGAGGAGCAAAAATTATTATGCGTTTCCAATTATCGCAATCTACAGGCCGAGGAACTAACACTTCTTTAAAATAATCGCATGATAGTGTTTTG
>JAUIFC010000213.1 GCA_030429455.1 Bacteroidia bacterium
TAAATATAGATAAAGTAAAAAGTTATTTGTTTACAACAGCCAATAACATGTTTATTAATCAAGTGAACCACGAAAAGGTAAAACGAAACTATGCCAAAAGCGTTACGGAAACAGAATCCAAAGAATCTCCTGAGTTTATTTATATCGAAAAGGAGTTTTTAGAAAAAATAAATTCGACCATTGCTTCTTTGCCAGAAAAACAACGAGAAGTATTTGTCATGAACAGAATAGAAAAGAAAAAATACAAAGAAATTGCTGAGATTTTGAATATATCTCAAAAGGCTGTGGAGAAACGAATGCATCAAGCTTTGCTGGTCATGAGAAAGGAAATCGGTAAAGTGTAAAAAAAATAGAATAAAAAAGTAGGGTTTTTGTATACAAACCTGTCATATATACGTAATCATGGAAAATATAAATAAACATAAAGAGACGTTTTTAGCCAAATGGCTTGCTGGCGAAATTACCGATGAAGAATTGAAAACATTGGTGAGCGATCAGGATTTTCGGGCGTATTTAAAGCTTAGAAAAGCTTTAGACATCAATGAAAAACTCGATGCTTCTGCAGAGCAATCTTTCCATAAAATAAAGGAACGTCTTAAGACTAATAAAGGGAAAGTCATCCCTTTACACTTAAAATGGGCAATTGGTATAGCGGCATCTTTTATTGCCATGTTTGTAGTATTCAACTTTTTTAAGTCCAATCAAATTTTAGTCGAAACTCATTTTGGCGAACATAAATCTGTTGTTTTGAAAGATGGCTCTGAAGTCATTTTAAATTCAAAATCTGCCATTTCGTACAATCAAGATAATTGGGAAAACGATCGTACCTTAACCTTAAGCGGTGAAGCTTATTTTAAAGTTGCAAAAGGAAAAACATTTTCAGTAAAAACAGAAAACGGAACTGTGGAAGTGCTTGGAACACAGTTTAATGTCAATTCGACTGAAGATTTTTTTGATGTTACTTGTTTTGAAGGCAAAGTTCGTGTGACAACAAACGACAGTCAAAACCATATTTTGACACCTCAAAAAAGCATCAGAAAAATTAATGGCAACGAAACCTTAAAAAGGTTGGCCAATACCAATCAGCCAACTTGGATTTCTGGAGAAAGTACTTTCGAAAATGTGCCTCTTTATTATGTCATTCAAGCTTTGGAAAAAGAGTTTCAAGTTCAGTTTGAAAGCGAAGACATCAATACCGAACTCTTGTATACTGGCGCTTTTCCAAACGATAATCTGGAAATTGCGTTGCAAACTGTTTTCAATCCATTGGATATCAATTATGAATTTATAACCCAAAGTAGCTTAAAGTTAAGAAATAATAAATGAGGTTAATATTGTTTTTTGCTTTCATGCTATTTTGCTCAAAAGCCTTTTCACAAGAAGAGGCTTTTTATATTCAATTTACAAAAACAAGTCTTGATGAAGCTTTAGACGAAATTGAAGATACATTTCAAATCATCTTCACATTTGCGCCGTCTTGTGTGGAAGGAAAGATGCTGTCTTTAGAAGGAAAAAAAAGAGATGTTGATGCATTGATAGAAGACTTGGAAGGAACAACCGGACTTTTCTTTGAACAGATTAATGACAGGTATGTGTCTATTAAAGAAGAAGATGTGCCTCAATTTGTGAATACGCTGGATTTGGTAATCGTTAAAAGCTTTTTAACCAAAGGGATCGAAAAGAATAATGACGGATCTTATGACATAAACCCTCAAAACCTTGGCATATTGCCGGGTTTAACCGAACCCGATGTTTTAGAAAGCATACAGCTATTACCAGGTGTTTTAAGTCCAAATGAAACGGCTACAGGATTTTTTGTTCGAGGCGGTTTTTCTGATCAAAACAGACTAATTTGGGACGGCATTAACCTATATCACAAAGGCCATTTGTTTGGAATGATTTCGCCAATAAACCCAAACGTGACCTCTAATATTCAATTTGTAAACAAAGGTACACATCCAAAATACGGTGAGCGCTTGTCCAGTGTTATTGATATCACATCAAAATCTAAAGTAGATGATTCCTTCAACGCCGAAGTTGGTATGAATGGATTAAACTTGGATGCGCTAGTTGAGGTACCATTAATTGCCAATAAACTTAATCTACTAGCTTCTGCAAGAACAAGTTATAACGATATTGTAGAAACGCCTACTTTTAATCGACTTTCTGAAAAGGTATTTCAAAGTACAAAGATTCAAGAAAATGAAGAAGGCGATAATGCATTTTATTTTAATGACTACAACTTGAAATTGAACTACAAACCAAATGCTAACAATACCCTTTTTGCCAGCTTTATAAGCATAGATAACAGTTTGGATTATTTTCTTGAAGAATCTGATTCTAGTACGACTTTCAACGATGTTTTGGATATAAGTAATATTGGCTATGCTGCGGGATGGCATAAGCAATGGTCTGACAAATTGGAGCATAATGTCCAAGTGTTTTTTTCTGATTATGCATTGAATTATAACTTCATAACTGTCGAGGATGGCGAAGAGGTTTCAAATTTTGAAAAGCGAAATACCATTTTTGATTCAGGCGTATCTCTAGATGTAGATTATACGCCATCAAATCGCTTCGATTATTCATTCGGTTACCAATATACTTTGAAAGATGTGGCTTACGCATTTATCAATACCTCGGACTTAGTTTTTTTATTAGATACGGAAGATACGACCGTTCAAACCCATAGTTTTTATTCCAATGTTGGGTTTAGTCCAAAATTTATGAATGTTTCTTTTGGTTTAAGAGGTTCTTATTTTAAAGAATTAGATGCGGTTCGTTTAGAGCCCAGATTACAATTATCAAAACCGATAAACAAATATTTTATACTAAATGCGACAGGCGAAATAAAGAACCAGATCATCAATGAATTGGATGAAACCGTTTTTAGCGACCTGTCCTTAGAAAATAATGTATGGCAATTGTCTGATGGAGAAGAAGTTCCTATAAAAAATAGCCTTCAAACGACTTTAGGCTTTTTGTACAACAAAAGATCGTTTAGTGTAGATTTTGATGCATACTATAAAAAACTCAATGATATTTCTGCTTTAGCTTTAGGTTTTTTAAATCCAGAAAACTCAGGTTTTAACATTGGTAATCAACGTATTTATGGCATTGATGTGTTTTTTAAAAAAAGACTACGAAAGTTGAATGCTTGGGTGAGTTACTCTTTTAACGATGCACAAAGTACATTCGAAAATATAAATGATAACAAATCATTTCGATCAAAGTCTAATGTGACCCATGCGGTTTCCACAGCTTTAAGTTACAAGACCAACGGCTTTAATTTTTCATTAGGATGGCGTTGGCAAACCGGAAGACCATATACAGTTGCAAACAATTCTGGCGAACGATTGACCTTTACAGATGGCGTAAACACTGGACGTTTACCAGAATACCACAGGCTAGATTTTTCTTCGACTTATACTTTTCAGTTTTCTGAACATCATCGGTTAAGGGGAAAAGTAGGCTTGTCTCTAAGAAATCTTTATAACCGAAGAACTTTAATTAGTCGAGAATATCGAGGTAACAACAATTTAAACGACCCGATTGAAGTAATAGATAGGTTTTCTTTAGGATTTACACCTAATTTGATGTTTAGGGTTTATTGGTGATTTTTTGTTTTTGTTGTCTGGTTTTTGAATTTGAAAATTCTAAATTCTAAATCACAAAACTAATTCCAATTTTCATCAAAATCGTAATTATCAAAGTTGTCAAAATCAAAATCGTCATTTTGGATTTCTTCGCTAAATTCGGCATCAAACTGACCAAACGTATCCGATTCAAACTTTTTTTCAGGTGGATTTTCAGGCAGTTGGCCTTGAGCAAACAACAAGTCAGGATAGCTTCTCGAAGAGTCAGGTTCTGTGATGTCTGCTAGTTCGACATAAAACGTCCACATGTTTAGAAAATCATAGACGTAAATAAGTTTGGTTTGTTTTTCTGATAACACATCTTTTAAAACTGTAGAAGACATTAGTTTTTTTGAAGCATTTCCTTCCGAAAAATCTTCTAATGCAATTTCTTCGCCTTGATTCCATTCGTTATCAGCAATGTAAAAGGATGCCATTTCTTCTCCTACCATACCAAAGGATTGCAAAATAGACAAATGCAAATCTTCCAGAGTATCTGTGTTTCGAATAGCAATGTCTCTAAAGACATCTTCCAAGACGTCCAAAGTAATTCTAAATTTAAAAATCATGCGAAGCTTATTTTTTTCTTTGTTTTTGTAAACAGTTTTGCAAAAATATAAAATTGAATGCTAAACATGAATGAAGCAATGACGAGGTGAAGTGGTTGGGTTAAAAATGGGAAATCAAAATAATACATTAAAATACCTGTCAAAATTTCTATTCCGATTACGCCAATAAGCGCGTTGGTTAACAAATTTAAACCGTATCTTCTTTTCCTATTTAAATGCCAAATCCAAAGGTTTGTGAGGAAAACCAATATAGATAGACTTCGATGAGTGTAAAATTTTAAGTCAATCTCCTTAAGCCATAAACTTTTGTCTTCGTAGCCAAATTCCTTCACGGCAAGGTCTACAAATTGCCTGACCTGGGTGCCCAGACCAATTTGAAATAAGGACAATATGATGGCAAAACCAACTAAATATTTGTAGTTTTTTTGCACTTCGTAGCGGTCTCTTTTTTCCTTAGAAATATGAACGATATACAGCAAAAGGGCAACAATGACCAAAGCCACAATCATATGTATTGTGATGCGTGAAGGTAATAGATTTGAATAAACCACTGTTGCGCCAAGCCAAGCTTGAAACAGGAGTAGGACTAAAGTGATGAAAGACCATATCGTAAAAGATGGTTTTCTTCTAAAGTGTTTAAACGAAAACAAAAACATCAAGAGAACAAAAACACCAGATAAGGCACCTAAAAGCCGATTAATGTATTCGATCCAAGTATGCCATACATTAAAAATGGCATAATCATGTTTTTCATAATTTGACCAATTTTCTGAGCTATAATTTTCAGTTGAAGTAAAACTGGATTTAGCAATTTTTAAACTTTCCTCAACAATGATGACTTGCCCTTTAAAGTACTCGTGATCAGGTTTCCAAATGAGTTGTTCTTCCTCAGTTGGTGGTATGTAATAGCCAAAACACTTTGGCCAATCTGGACAACCCATACCGCTACCTGTCATACGCACAACAGCTCCCGCAATAATGACAAGATAAATGGTAATGAGCGAAATTTTTGCAAACTTTCTAAACATGCTGCAAATTTAAACGATTAAATGCCCGTTAAAATAAGAAATTGAAGATCGAAAAAGAAATTTAACTAATTTTCAAAGATTAGTTCGCTAGCATGACCGGCATAACTAACATGGTAATTTCTTCTCCTTCTTGAAGTCCGTCCACAGGCGTCAAAATTCCAGCTCTACTTGGCAAACTCATAGCCAATTGAACTTCATTGGAGGAAAGATTATTAAGCATCTCAATTAAAAATCTGGAGTTAAATCCAATTTCCATATCATCACCGTGGTATTGGCAATCTAAACGTTCTTCACCAGAGTTTGAATAATCCAAATCCTGAGCAGATATTTTCAGTTCTGCTCCAGACATTTTTAGTCGT
>JAUIFC010000214.1 GCA_030429455.1 Bacteroidia bacterium
AATCTGCACCTTTACAAGGCTACTCTCCACTTTTTATGGTAGACATTTATGCTGAACATGAAACAACTTTAAATCTATCAGGTCAAATAAAGGGCGAAGTTGCCTTTGTAATTGTTGAAGGTGAAATCAAAGAAAAAGACCATAAAGTAAAAGCTGGGCAAATGCTCATCAGTAAGTCGGATGACCAGTGTAGCATTTGTTTGGACAAAGGCACTCGTTTACTTTTGTTTGGAGGCGAACCCCTCGGGCAAGAACATTTTTTGTTATGGAATTTTGTTTCGAGTGATAAAGAAAAATTGAAATCTGCAAAATTACGTTGGCAAAACAAGGATTTTCCAAAAGTCTCTGGAGATGATACTTATATTGAATTTCCTGACTATAAAAGATGAATTTCTAATTGATATATTGACATGAAACATCCAATTTTTATTATTCTTTTTTGTTTAGCGTTAAAGCTAAATGGCCAAATCACTTTGATTCCAGATCAGAATTTTGAGCAAGCATTAATTAATCTTGGAATGGATTCGGATGGTGTGATTAATGGCCAAGTGTTGACGAATGATATTGACACTGTCACCCTTTTAAATGTAAATTTTAACAACATTTCAGATTTAACTGGTATTGAAGATTTTACAGCACTTGAAGATTTAGACATCTCCTTAAATCCTATTGGATTTCCACCAAATACAATTGACATTGAATTTTCTAGCAATTCTCAATTAAAACATTTCTGGATGATTGGTGGCGATGATGCCTTTTATAATTTCGTAGAATCCATCGATTTGAGTCAGAACTTGTTATTAGAAGAAATATTTGTCACAGGAAATTGGCCTTTAAGACAGCTTGATTTAAAGACTGGAGGCAATGATGTACAAAATTTACACATCGACATTAGCATCTCTCCAAACGATTTGCAAGGGCAAACACAGGCAGAAAACAATAATTTATTTTGTATTCAAGTTACTGATGAAGTTGCTGCCACAGCAGGAACTGGCGTATATTTCACTTGGACGATTGTGGCTGATAATAACCCGTATTACTTTTCTGAAACCTGTGCTTTGGGCACAGAACGATTTCTTGAAGAAAAAGTTTTTATATATCCAAATCCTACTTCTGATATACTATTTTTTAAATCCATGAACACCATATTTTCTAGTGTTCATATTTATGATGATTTAGGTAGATTAATTGTTGAAACACCTTACCCTATTGATAACCAAATAGATTTAAGCAAACTTAAAGATGGTGTCTATGTCGTGAAACTTCTAAATGATACGGGGATTTATACACACAAATTTATCAAAAAATAAGAATATAGTGTATTATTAAAGTCAGATAAACTTTATTAAAACATTAATTACCAGCAAATTCCGCTTCACATTCCTCAAGAATATAGTTAAAATGATTCACGTCGTTTTCATTTAGTCTGAGAATGCCTGTTACCGAAATAATATCGTCCATTTTAAACAAAGGCTTTACTGGAAAATGCAGTTCTATAGTCGTCTCTGGACCTCCATTTCCACAAAAATAACAGGCTGACATTGGCCCGCGTGAAAGGACAAATATCTCTCCTCTGGAATCCAAATCTAGAAAATACCCCGTGATGGTTATACGCTGGCCGTTTAGTGCTTTAACATCATCTGAAAATTGAGGGTACAAAAAATACTGGTCATATTCGGCAAAGTATTTGTCTATAAAATTTACTTGTGATAAATCTTCCCAAGTAACTGGCAATTGTGCAAAAGCTGGTGCTGTAAACAATAAGAATAACAGCATTAGTAATCTATTTTTCATCTCTTAATATTTTAGAAATATTTAATCTTATTATGGGGTAAATTGCAAAAGCTATCGACAAAATAATCATCACAAAAACCAGACCGATGATGTTTAAATACTCGATAACTGGCAAGTTTTGAATCACATCGTATTGTGGACCAGACTGAATGTACTCGACAAGAATATACAAGGTCGCTTTAGAAAGAAAAAAGCCTAAAATTAATGCCAAAATAACAATAATAACACCTTCGTAGGATACCATTTTCACCAATTGAAAATTACTTGCACCATAAGTCCGTAACAGTGCTAAATCGAATGCTCGTTCTTTTATCATCTTATACAAACTGATAAAAATAGTCATGCCCGAAATAAATAATATGATGTAAGCAATCCAGGAAATGGTTTGAAATCCGACACCTGTAAATTCATAAAGACGATTCAATTCAAATTTAGGCATGGCAGCTAAGAGATTGGTGTCTTTATTTATTCTTCTAGGAAGATTTAATAAAGCAACTGGATTTCTAAAACTGATGAGCATAGAAGTAATCTCTTTATCTTCATCTATATGTTCGCGTGCGCTATGATTGTGATCCTCATGAAGATGTTCCTCTGAGTGATCATGACTATGCTCGCCATCCTCATGGGAATGATGCGCATGGTCTTCATGAGCTTCTCCATGCTCGTGTTTGTCCTTAGATACTTCATTATTGTTATGCTTTTGTTCATCACTGTGGTTGTGAACATCCCAGATGCTTTTCAAGTTAGTAAGAATTAACCTGTCTATTACTTTTTGGGTTGGTTTTAGAATACCAACGACAACAAATTCGTCATCATGAACATGGATATCATTGTCAATTAAACCATGAGAACTTAAAAACTTGTCTCCTAATCTAAGACCAAGTCTTTCAGCAACACTTTGGCCGATTACGGCTTCTAAGGATTTTTCAAATAACTGTCCCTCTTTTAATTCAGCTTCATAAAAATTAAGAAACTCCTCCGTTGTGCCAACGATTTTATAGCCTTTATAATTATCGCCATAAGAAATTGGTACCGCAGATTTGACCAATGGATTTTTAGCTATTTTTTTTGCCTCAGCATAAGAAATATTGCCTGTGGGGTTGTCTATATGCAAAACAGAGGCTAAAATAAGTTGCAACGGACTACCTTTTGCACCTAAGACCAAATCGATATCGCCCAAATTATTTTCCATCTGGTATTCAAACGATGCTTTAAGTTGATTGATGCCAATTAATAAAGCAATACTCAAAGACAATACAAGAACACTTAAAAACGTGTAAAGCGGTTTAGATTTTAAATTTTGAAGGCTTATTTTCCAGATATTCATAATGTCATAGCGTTTTGAAAATAAGGTTTTACGCGATTATCATGCGTGATCACAATTAGATTAGAATTGTTTTTCTGAGCTTGCTTGAACAACAATTCGATTACAGCAGAACAATTTTCGTCGTCCAAACTCGATGTAGGTTCATCTGCTAAAATCAATTTTGGATTATGAATAACAGCCATACCAATCCCAAGTCGTTGAAGCTGACCAACACTTAATTCGTTGATATTTCTGTCTTGTAATTCCAAAAGGTCTAAATCTTTCAACACGTCTTCAATGACAGAAGTTTGAATTTGGTTTTTACTAAAGTAAAGACGAGATTTAAGGTTTTCCAAGACCGTCAAGGACCGAATAGCATGATTTTTTTGAAAGACCAAACCAATCTGTTGTCCCCTAAATTTATCTAACTTTTGGGCGCTCAATTTGTTAATTTCCGTTTGACATATGGTTATGTTTCCACTTTGAGGTTTTATGAGTCCTGCAAGAAGATGTAAAAAAGTGGTTTTACCAACACCTGATTTGCCTAAGACCAATAAGTTCTCAGATGCTGATAAGTTAATATCAGGAAAATTGAACAATTGCTGATTTTGATTATACTTAAACCTAAGACCTTTTGTTGAAATCATATTTAATTGAACTATTTTTTTAAAAGATTTGGCTTAGAACACCTTAAGATATCATCTGATTTACAATCAATTAACACCTAATTAATTCTAACCCTAAAAATTTACTAACTTATGTGATTTTGGATTAATAAAAGCAGGTGTTAACCATTATTTAAAACAAAGTTTCACCACCTCTGTTGAATGTTTTTCCCAAATGTTTAAATGCCAATTCTGTAACTTGTCGTCCTCTTGGAGTTCGCATGATAAAGCCTTTTTGGATTAAAAATGGTTCGTAAACTTCCTCTATGGTTTCTGCATTTTCAGACACTGCAGTCGCTAGTGTTGATAAACCTACAGGACCACCTTTAAACTTATCTATGATGGTCGTTAGGATTTTGTTATCCATTTCGTCCAGGCCATAAGCATCGACATTTAAGGCCTTCAACCCATAATCTGCAATTTTTTTATCAATTTTTCCTGAACCCTTGATCTGCGCAAAATCTCTTACTCGGCGCAACAACGCATTCGCAATACGTGGTGTACCTCTACTTCTTCCAGCGATTTCTATGGCTGCTTCCAAATCTATTGGCACCTTGAGGATATAAGCACTTCGTTGTATGATATCCGACAACAATTCTGTGCTGTAATATTGCAAACGGCTTGAAATGCCAAAACGCGCACGCATAGGAGATGTTAACAAACCGGAACGTGTCGTAGCGCCAATCAGAGTAAAAGGATTAAGATTGATTTGCACACTCCTTGCATTTGGCCCACTTTCGATCATGATGTCGATCTTGTAGTCTTCCATAGCAGAATATAAATACTCCTCAATTACAGGACTTAGTCTGTGAATTTCGTCTATAAACAAAACATCTCTAGGCTCTAGATTGGTAAGTAATCCTGCCAAATCACCAGGTTTGTCAATTACTGGTCCAGAAGTGATTTTTATTCCTGCATTCAGCTCGTTTGCCAATATATGCGCAAGGGTAGTTTTGCCCAAACCGGGTGGACCGTGCAACAATGTGTGGTCTAAGGCTTCGTTTCTTCGATTCGCCGCTTGAACAAAAACGCTTAAATTCTCTAATATTTTATCTTGACCAGCAAAATCATCAAAACTTAACGGCCTTAAAGCGCGTTCTATGGCTTTGTCATCTTGCGTAAAAGCACCTCCTGTTGGGTCTAAATTCTCATTCATTTATCCGAAAAATACAGTTGTAAAGATAAGGAAAGCCTGACACTATTTACAATTAAATAAAGATTTTAATCAAGCCTTCATTATAATCAAATTCTAAAATTGATGAATAATTTCAGACAATTTTTCTGTTAATGATCTTCTGTGGTAATTGTTAGACAGATTACCATTTAAAGCTAATTTTCCTTTTAAAAAATCATTATAACTTTTTCTGATGTAATCTTTTATCCCTGAAAACTCATTATAGTTAAAAGTCAGTCCTGCATTATGATGACCAAGTAATTCTTTAACATCCCAGTCTTTAGGACCAATCGCAAGAATTGGCCTTTGTGCTTGAAAATACTCAAATAGTTTTCCTGGGATAATGCTTTTCGTCTCCTCTTGATTTTTTTCAACCAACAATAACAACTGAGCATTGAACATGTATTGCTGAGCTTCGGTATGAGGAACGTATCCTGCAAAAACCGAGTACATTTTAAGATTATACTTTTTCAAACTTTCAACGATTGCATCACCAACTTGTCCTACAAATTTAAGTTCTAAATGTTTATCAAGATTGTCTTCCTCCTCTAATAATTCGGCAATAGCTTTAAAGAAAAAGTCTGGATTTCGTTCGTTTAACAACGTACCAACATGTGTAATAGAAAATTGCTCATCGAGCATATGTTCTG
>JAUIFC010000015.1 GCA_030429455.1 Bacteroidia bacterium
AGAGTTGGCATCAATTTTAATTCTTTTATAAAGAGGCATATGGTGTTAAGTAGAATCCTTATTTTTGCAAAAAATTTAAACAAAAATACATAATGAGTTTGGAAACTAAGACTTACGTGCCATACAAAGTAAAAGATATTTCTTTAGCTGAATGGGGAAGACGAGAAATTGAACTTGCAGAAGCAGAAATGCCAGGGTTAATGTCATTAAGAGAGGAGTTTGGAGCTACGAAGCCGCTTAAAGGCGCAAGAATTGCTGGATGTTTGCACATGACCATCCAAACGGCGGTTTTAATCGAAACTTTAGTAGAGCTTGGTGCAGAAGTGACATGGAGTTCTTGTAATATATTTTCGACTCAAGACCATGCTGCTGCGGCCATTGCTGCTGCCGGTATTCAAGTTTATGCTTGGAAAGGCATGACAGAGGAAGAGTTTAACTGGTGTATCGAACAAACCTTATTTTTTGGTGAAGAACAATCGCCTTTAAATTTAATTCTTGACGATGGAGGCGATTTGACAAATATGGTTTTAGACGAGTATCCGGAATTGGTTGCTGGTATCAAAGGCCTTTCTGAGGAGACAACTACTGGTGTTCACCGTTTATACGAAAGAATGAAAAATGGAACTTTACCACTTCCTGCCATTAATGTGAACGACTCTGTAACCAAATCTAAATTTGACAATAAATACGGTTGTAGAGAATCTGCAGTCGATGCCATCCGAAGAGGAACGGACACCATGTTGGCTGGAAAACAAGTTATTGTTTGTGGCTATGGCGATGTTGGTAAAGGTACGGCAGCGTCATTCAGAGGAGCAGGTTCTATTGTAACGGTTACCGAAATCGATCCAATTTGTGCTCTTCAAGCTGCTATGGACGGATTTGAAGTGAAACGTTTAGAGACTGTAATCGGCAAAGCAGATATCATCATCACAACTACTGGAAACAAAGATATTGTAAGAGGTGAGCATTTTGAAGCGATGAAGGATAAAACCATCGTGTGTAACATTGGTCATTTTGATAACGAAATTGATGTTGCTTGGTTAAATACAAATCACGGCAATACAAAAGTTGAAATTAAACCTCAAGTTGATAAATATACCGTTAATGGTAATGATATTTTGTTACTAGCCGAAGGACGTTTGGTTAACTTAGGTTTGGCAACAGGACATCCTAGTTTTGTAATGAGTAACTCATTTACCAACCAGACGTTAGCACAGCTAGAATTGTGGCAAAACACAGATAATTATAAAAATGAAGTGTATATGCTGCCAAAACACCTAGACGAAAAAGTAGCTGAATTACACTTAAAAAGAATTGGAGCAGAATTGACCATCCTTAAGCAAGATCAAGCAGATTATATTGGTGTTGAGGTCAAAGGTCCTTTTAAGCCGGAATATTACAGGTATTAATTCATAGTACAACGTATAAGCTTTTAAAAAAACCTCTTGCAGTTCTGTAAGAGGTTTTTTATTGCCTAAAGCCTTATATTTGAAAATATGTTAACACAACCAAACATCCTTTCTTTATTACAAAAATATTTTGGATATAGCAGTTTCCGAGCGCAGCAAGAAGATATCATTCAGCATATTCTTGAGCAAAAAGATGGTCTGATAATCATGCCAACTGGCGGTGGAAAGTCGATTTGTTTTCAGATTCCTGCTTTGGCTTTCACGGGCATGACAGTTGTCGTTTCCCCGCTTATCGCATTGATGAAAGACCAAGTTGACGGCTTAAAAGCCAATGGCATCTCAGCGGGGTTTTTTAACAGTTCGCAGGCAGCAGAAACTCAGAATTCCATATTAAAAGGTATAACAGAGCAAAAGCTAAAGTTGCTTTATGTGGCACCAGAAAGCCTTGATACACTTAAGCCTTACCTCAAGGACAAAGTTGCTTTATTTGCTATAGACGAAGCCCATTGCATTTCTTCTTGGGGACATGATTTCAGACCAGCGTACATCAGGTTAGGTGCTCTAAAAGAAGAATTTCCCGATACGCCAATTGCGGCATTTACAGCTACTGCAGATCAAGCCACACAGCAAGATATCCTCGAACAGCTTAAAATTAAGCATGCCAAAAAATTTATAAGTTCTTTTGATCGCAAAAATTTGTACTTGGAAGTACGGCCTGGAATTAAGCGCATCCAACAAATTTTCTCTTTTTTGAGAGACAAAAAGGATCAAAGCGGAATTATCTATTGCCTAAGTCGTAAAAGCACGGAAATGCTTACAGAAAAACTGAAGCAAAAAGGCTATAAAGTAATGGCTTACCATGCGGGACTTGAGGCACAAAAACGAAGCGAGGTTCAAGAAGCGTTTTTAGGCGATTCTATAGATATTGTTGTGGCTACCATTGCTTTTGGAATGGGCATAGACAAAAGCAATGTCCGTTGGGTTATCCACTACAACTTGCCAAAAAATATAGAAAGTTATTACCAGGAAATTGGACGTAGTGGCCGAGATGGCCTTCCAGCAAACACCTTGCTCTTTTACAGTTATGCCGATGTTGTTCAACTTAGAAAATTTATAGACAACAGCAGCAATCAGGATGTACAGATAGCCAAGCTTAATCGAATGCAGCAATTTGCCGAAGCTTTAAGTTGCAGGCGTATTGCTTTGCTCAACTACTTTGGAGAACATATTTCTGAAGGTTGTGGCAATTGCGACAATTGCAACACACCACCTCAATTTTTCGACGGTACTATATTGACCCAAAAAGTTTGTTCTGCCATTTATCGTTTAAAAGAAAACGAAAACCTTAGTGTACTCATGGATGTGCTAAGGGGTTCTGCCAAAGCAGAAATTTATGACAAAGGCTACAACAAGATAAAGACTTATGGCGCTGCACGTGATGTGCCTTGGCTGGATTTGCAACAGTTTATCATCCAGATGGTTAATCAAGGGATTATCAATATTTATTTTCATGAAAACAACCGTTTGGTGTTAACGCCCTTGGCACATGAAATTTTGTTTAAAGCTAAAAAAGTAAAACTTGCCAAACTCGACACCAAACCCAAAGAAGAACCTAAGCAAATATTTGAAGATTCTGAAGTTACAGGATTGTTTGAAAAGCTAAGGGCTTTAAGAACTGAAATTGCAAAACAGGAAAATGTACCACCATACATTATTTTTAGTGATGCGGCGCTAAAGGATATGGAAGTCAAACTGCCTAAAGACTCCAAAGAATTTTTGGATGTAAATGGTGTTGGTGATACCAAAAATAAAAAGTATGGCCGGCAGTTTTTGGCGGTGATTAAAACTTTTTTGGCAGAAAAAACCAAAAAACCGTCAACAAAAAAAGCGACGGAATTGAAAACTTTGGACTTATTAAAAGATGGTTTAAGCATAGATGAAATTGCTGAACATAGAGCACTTTCTTCAACGACAATTTATGGACATTTGATCAAACTTCATCAATCAGGTCAAAACATTAATTTATACACATTTGTGACCAAAGATGAAGTCGCTACAATCGCAAAAGCTACAGAATCCTTAGCAATAGAAAACAAGGCTATGAAACCTATTTTTGAACATTTTGATGAAAAAATCCCTTATTGGAAAATTCGGATGGCATTATACCTTAAAGAGACCGAATAGCAAGTTTTTGCTCAATTCAGATGTGTAAGCGTACATTCCTAATTTCAACTAAATGAATTGAAACGTAACCTTTAGAAAAATAGCAAAAGAGCACTCTTTTTTCATTTATAATTATAATTTTGATACCGATTTAATTTTGGAATGGTTGCTATCAGATTAGGAATGTAATGCTGATGTGCCTGGCCTTTGCAGCGGATATTTTAAGAATACCTTACCTGCAATAGTCACTTGGAATAACAATCGATATGAAATTGGCCTAGTCTTAGACTATTACATTTTTTTCTGTTCATGAACGCTAAGTCAGTTTTAAAGATACATATTGAAGAGTCAATCTAAACAAATGAAATTATTTTATCTTAGTTTATGTTTTTACTGCTTTGGCCTTTTGTCGTGGGCGCAAGACACAACCTATCCACAATTTGACTCTTGTAAGGACAGCGTCTCAAAAGAAGAGCAAAAGACATGTTTTGAAACGTCTTTTTTTAAAGAAGTTAAACGATTATTGGAAGAACACCCTCAATATGCTGAGTTAGAATCAACGTCAATTTCATTAATTTTTGATGTTGATAAAGAAGGCAGATTTAACCTTATTTTCATCGATACCGAAGATCAATTGGTCAAAGATATTATTCGTTCAATATTCGGTCAACTTCCAGATCTTGAGCCTGCTAAAGCTTATGGCAATGCAACTTTCATGCAGTTTAATCTTAATTTTAAATTACCCATAGTCATTGCTACCGAAACCGAAAGTGAAATACAAAACGTACAGTCTATCCCAAATGCTGAAAATTCTTTATTAAAGGTAAAAGAGGAAATTGACAGCATAAACCGTCAAACTAAAAAATATGATGGCGAGTTATATGATAGTTATGCCTTCATTCCGCTTTCGCATGAAATTTATAACAGATTCGATAGAGAAATAAATCTTATTGGAACGAATGCCCACACTGCACAAAAGCCATTTACCTACAAAGATGTAAAAAAGTACTATGATTTTAAGACCGAAAACAGGAAGCTATCTTTTGAAAAGAAATCTTGGTTTGGTCGAAAATTTTTTGATGAACATTTTGCCACTGTAAAGTCTGACAATTATTGGTTGGCTTTTGACATAGGCGTAGATTTACAAGTCGGTAGAGATACAGGAAATGACTTGAACACCTACAACAATACGCGTGTTGGGTTAGTTCAAGGTGGAATAGGTAAAAAGTTAACATTTTATGGCGCTATATTCGAAAGTCAAGGCCGGTTTGCAGACTACTTTAATCGATTAGGCAGGTCACGAGCACCTGCAGATGGTTATCCTGCAGTAGTCCCATCTCGAGGCGTTGCCAAGGAGTTTGGCGATAATGGCTTTGACTATCCTGTTACTGTGGGTTATATAAATTATAGAGTAAATGAAAATTTTAACCTTCAAATAGGCAATGATAAGAACTTTATCGGCGATGGTTACCGCTCACTATTTTTAAGCGACAATGCAAGTCCAATTCCTTTTGTCAAAGCAGATTTTAAGTTTTGGAAAATGAAATATACCAACATATGGATGCAGGCAAGAAATACCAACATTCTTACAGAAGGAGGTTCTTACCAGACTAAGTTTATTGCCATGCATCATCTAAGTTATAATGTCAACAAAAGACTAAATATTGGTTTTTTTGAAGCGGCGCTTTGGGACAACGAGCCTGAAAGAGGTTTTGATATTAGTTATTTAAATCCCTTTTTATTTTACCAAATGGTAGAATTTTCAACAGGTACAGAAGGTGGTAAAGTGATGGTGGGCTTGAATTATAAATATAAATGGACAGACCGTTTTCACTCCTATGGGCAGCTTTTGATAGACGAACTTTCTTTAGACGATGTTTTTGGAGGGGACAAAAGTTATAAAAATAAATTTGGGGTTCAATTAGGCGTTAAGTATTTTGATGCTTTTAATGTAAAAGACTTGGATCTGCAATTGGAGTACAACCAAGTACGTCCATTTACCTATTCGCATTTTAGAATAAGTACAAACTATACACACTCTGGGCAATCTTTAGCCCATTTATGGGGCGCGAGTTTTAGAGAACTGATCGGCATAGCACGTTACAGAAAAGACCGATGGATTGGACACGCAAAATTTATTTATGGCCTGAGAGGTTTTGAACCCGAAGAGGATTTGGATCCTTATTATGGCGCGGACTTATTTGGTACAGAACGAAATATTTTCAACGAAACTGGTGTGGAGATTGGTCAAGGCAATAAAGCAAATTCCTTTTATGCTGAGGTCGAAGCGGGGTATCTTGTAAATCCTGCAACCAACTTTAAGCTATATCTAAGCCTGATTGCAAGAGATTTTTCAGCAGATATTCAGAATGCAAGAACATTTGACAACAACACGGTGTGGATAAACTTCGGATTACGTACCGATTTGTTTAATTGGTATTTTGATTATTAAAGGTAATGAATAGCTACATCTTAAAATTATCCGACGAATTTGAAAAGCATTCCAATTTGGAAATAGCACAAGGTCAAAAGGCCTACATGAAACACCATTTTGAATTTTTAGGACTTAAATCTCCTCAAAGGAGAGAGCTTCAAAAGCCATTTTTAGCTAAAGAAAATTTACCAAGTAAAGACGATTTAGAAGCTATTGTCCAAGGCTTATGGCAAAAACCAGAACGGGAATTTCAGTATTTTGGGCAAGAATTATTGTTGAAATACAAAAAACATTTTCAACAGGAAGATATCAAGCTTTTCGAATATATGATCACTCATAAATCTTGGTGGGATAGTATTGATTATATAGCGGTGAACCTTGTTGGTTCTTACTTTTTGAAATTCCCTCAACAAGTTAAATCTCATATTGACAAATGGTTAGACTCTAAAAATATTTGGTTACAAAGAACAGCGCTTCTATTTCAACTGAAGTATAAACATCAACTCGATAAAGAATTACTGGTGTATGTGGTAAAAAGTTTACTTGGCTCCAAGGAATTCTTTATCAACAAAGCCATTGGATGGATATTAAGAGAATACAGCAAAACCAATCCCGATTGGGTCATGGCATTTGTCAATAATCACGATTTGGACAAATTAAGCCGTCGCGAAGCATTGAAACGCATTGAAAGTGCTTAGATCAGGCCATGACTAAAACTAATGAGACAAAGGAACAACTTGAATTTATTAATACAAAGAATCGCCCAAACTTCTAAACCAAAATAGGTTAATATATTTATATTCAGATTGTTGAGAAATTCATAAAACCCTTTAGGGATTTTCAAAAAACTCTAGATCACTTTAGAAACCCATCGCTTCTTAGTTGTTTATGGATGTCCATAATGTCCTCGGGAATGTCAAAATTAATGAGCCAATTAACGTCTAGACCATTTTTTCTTGCGGTTTGTTTTAAATGCTTGTTGTTGGCAATCAGCATTCCAAATCGTTTAAGCTCATCTTCGAATTCCAGCCACAAATCTTCGTGTGTTTTAGAAATAAGAATCAGAATTTTGAATGCTCGAGATATAACTGCTGTACAAAATTTTCTAGTTTTTACAACATATCTTAAATGCGAAATAGTTTCATTATTGGCTTCCAACACCGAATTAATCATGATAAGGTTGAGTTGTATTTCCCCAAATTTATCTTTAGTTATGGCGACGTGTTCATTTATTTCGCCACTTAAATCCCTCACGTCCATATTTAACCAACCAATGGAATAAAATGTGTCGTGAGTTCTTTTGGCTTTTTCTTTAATACGGTGTAAGAGGATTTCTCGCCTTTCTTCTACACTTTCATCACTTACAAGCTCAAACATAAGTCGGTTTGCAAGTTTCAAGTCTTTTTTCAACAAACGTAAAATAAGCTTATCTTTTTCTTTACTTGAAAGATGGCTAATGGCTTCTTTAAATTCATTTGGAAATGTCATTTTGTATCAAATCAAACCCTTTTCAAGTATTTTAATAAAAATACTTTTCAATAAAAATAAATACAGCACTGCCAGCAATAAAACCGCAAAAGGCTAGCCATGTAATTTTTTTAAGGTACCATAAGAAATCTATTTTTTCCATTCCCATGGCCGCAACACCCGCAGCGGAGCCAATGACTAAAAGGCTTCCGCCTGTTCCTGCAGAATAGGCTATGAAATGCCAAATTGGGCTGTCTGATGGATAATCGAACATTCCCATAGACGCTGCAACCAAGGGTACATTGTCCAAAATAGAAGACATGATGCCTAATAAAATAATTACAATATCCATGGATGGAATGGCATTGGTAACCGACTCTGCTGCAAATCGAAGTGCGCCAACAGCAGTACCATTAATATTTAAAACAAAACTTTCCAACGCGCCGACTGCCATTAATATTCCAAGGAAAAAAAGGATGCTTGAAAATTCGATTTTCGATAAAGCTTTATGTGTGGAATAGCGGTGTTTTTCTTGTCTTGTAATTCCTTTTTCTGGTTTAACATATTCTGAAACCAACCACACAAAACCTAAACTAAACATCATACCTAAATAAGGCGGCAATCCTGTAACAACTTTAAAAACAGGGACAAAGGCAATGCCTGCTAATCCAACCCAAAGCATTGTTCTACTGCTTAATAGACGTTCTGTTTCTTCGTCGGTAACCAGTTCTTTTCGCATGGCATAACCTCTAAAAGGCTTTAATCGTGTTGCTATATAAAACGGAACTACAAAACATACTATAGATGGTATAACCACGTATTCTGTAAGTCCAATAGCCGAAACTTTGTCGCCAATCCATAGCATGGTTGTGGTAACATCGCCAATTGGAGACCAAGCACCACCAGCGTTCGCGGCAATAATCATCATGCTTGCATACCAAATCCTATATTTTCTACGGACAAGAATTTTTCGAAGCAGCGCCACTAAAATGATAATGGCCGTAAGGTTGTCTATAATAGCTGAAAGGATAAACGCCAAAATACCTAGCGTCCATAACAATCGTTTTTTATTTTTGGCTTTAATGTACTTTTTGATGATTCCAAAACCCCGATGTAAATCGATAATTTCGACAATGGTCATAGCTCCAATAAGGAAGAACAAGATTTCTCCAGTTTTGCTAAAGTGCTGCATCAGGTTTTTCTTAAATCCATATTTTTCTGCTGCAACATCGACACCTGGCTCTAAAACATTAAATACATCGCCATAATGATTAATTATGGATATCCAGCCTTGGTTAAAGCCCAAGGCCAAAATCGCCCACATGAGTGTCGCCATTAGCAAGGCCGGCACGGCTTTGTCCAGATGTATCGTATGTTCTAGCGTTATCGAAACATAACCTATTACAAAAATGATGAGTAGAATCGTTAGCATAAATTATAGTAATTCGTTCAAAGCAATTTCAAAAGCAGTTCTGCTGATGTTCTGTTTAGAATCGTTGTGATTATATGTATTTTGAATGGCGTTTCTTATCGTAATGGAAGTGTCGTTAAAAATGGCAAAATCTGTCATTTGTACCCGTCTTTCCATAAAATAAGCAAACACTCTTGCCATACCGCAATTGGCTATAAAATCTGGTATTAAACTTACCCGTGCATCCAAGTTTTCCATGATGGGACCAAAGAAAATCTCGGTGTCTGCAAAAGGGACATTTGCGCCAGAGGATATAACTTCTAAGCCTTTGTCAATCAATCGGTCCACTTGTTCTTGAGAGACTAATCGCGAAGCAGCACATGGTGCAAAAATTTCTGCAGGCACATCCCAGATTTGTTCATTAATCTCCTCGAATGGAATCATATCTTGTGCGGTTAAAAGATTGCCGTCTTTGTTTAAAAACAGTTTTTTCACCTCTTCAAAAGTCAAGCCATCTTCATTAATTATCCCACCATTTCTATCGATTATGCCAACTATTTTAGCACCCATTTTCGCAAGGTAAAATGCAGCAGAAGAACCAACATTTCCAAAACCCTGAATGATAGCCCGTTTGCCTTTTACATCACCGCCATAAATGTCATAATAGTATTTGATGGACTCAGCCACACCGTAACCCGTAATCATATCGGCAACCGTATATTTTTGACTCAAGTCTGGAGAATAATCACCATTTTCTAACACTTTGATCACACCGTGGCGTAATTGACCAATTCTATTGATCTTGTCTGCATCTGTTGGTTGAAAATGACCTGAAAACACACCTTCTTGTGGATGCCATACGCCGCATTCTTCCGTGATTGGAATCACCTCATGAATTTCGTCAACATTCAAATCTCCTCCAGTGCCATAATACTCCTTTAACAATGGAGAAACAGCTTTATACCAACGTTCTAAAACACCTCTTTTTCTAGGGTCGTTTGGATCGAAATTTATACCCGATTTGGCGCCACCAATTTTTGGACCAGAAACAGTAAACTTGACCTCCATCGTTTTCGCTAAGGAAACCACTTCATTTTTATCCAGGCCTTTTCGCATACGGGTTCCACCACCAGCTGCACCACCTCTTAAGGAATTTATCACTGTCCATCCTTGGGCATCTGTTTCAGGGTCATTCCAATGAAATACAATTTCAGGTTCTTTATTTTCGTAGGTTTTAAGAAGCTCTTTCATAGGTTCTGAAGGTTTAAATTATTAAAATTTTTTGCAAATATAACCTATGATAATAGTCTTTAGACCTTAGTGATTGGTTTTATTTGGTGTTTGTAGAATTATGTAGCTGTAGGGCTTAATTTTTTAAGTTTTAAGTTTATACGTTTGGAGTTTATGCGTTTATGGGGTTAAATTTTTTGGGTTTTAGATAAAGGGCTCAAAGTGTCTATTATTAAGAATATAGTAAGAATTTATAGTTAAAGACTACCCTCTACCGACTCTTGTACTCTTATACAATACAATATTGAAATTTCACGCGAAGGCGCAAAGTCACAAAGTTTTGAATTATTCCCTCAACGTACTGAATTTTCAAATTAATCGGAGAAAACAACCCCCGAACTATGGTCGTGTTTTGCTCCAGTGACAGAACTCAAAACATTAATTTCGTGGCGCGATTTCAAAACGCCTAAAAGTCCGAAAATGAGGGCTTCTTTGTATTCTATCAGCTGTGGTTCGGGGATTTCTATTTGCACAGGAGCACATTTTTTTTGAATTAAATCCATTAAAAACAAGTTATATACGCCACCGCCGGTAAATAGGGCTTTGGCATTTTCTTGATTTAAGACTTGAGCAACTTGATAAGCAATATGATGGCAAAACGTATTCATTTTATCTGGAATACTCATGTCAAAGCTGTTCAAAATTGGAATTACCTTTTGTTCAAGCCATTCGATACCTAAAGACTTTGGTGGTTGTTGACTGTAAAAATCCAAGGCGTTTAGTTGATTGAACAAGTCCATGTTGCAATTTCCTTGTTTTGCAATTTCTCCGTCTTTATCAAAAGCAAAACCAAGTTGTTCCGCATACGTATTTAAAACTTTGTTTGCAGGGCAAATATCGAAGGCGATGCGTTTTCCATCTTTTTCAAAGGAAACATTTACAAAGCCACCAATGTTTATACAGTAGTCAAAGTCGCTGAACAATAGCCGGTCTCCAATAGGAACCAATGGCGCACCTTGTCCGCCAAGTTGAACATCTGCCGTTCTAAAGTCGCAAATAACAGGTGTTTTAAGCATTTGCGCTAAGGACTTTAGATTTCCAATCTGATAGGTAAATCCATGTTGAGGTTGATGCCAAATCGTGTGACCATGCGAACATATTAAATCAATAGTTTTGGTTTTGCGTTTAAATTGAAGAATAATTTCTGACAATAATTGGGTGTAATCTTGATTGAGTGTTAAGATGTCTATTTTGGACAAGTGGTGTCCTTCTTTCAGTCGTTTTACCCATTCTTTTGAGTACGAAATAGTTTCAGCATTTACAATTTTAAAATCCCAAGTGGTTTTGGTTTTGCTGAAAACAACTTCACACAAGTCAACACCATCTAATGATGTTCCGCTCATGACGCCAATTACACGATAAGTTTGTGTCGATTTCAAATTGAATGATTCTTGATTTGCTCTACAATTATAATCACTAATTTTACAAGATGAATTATAAGTTTCCTAAATCTGAAAAATTGCGATTAAAGCGTGACATCGAACAGCTTTATAAAGACGGCCATACCGCTTATAAATATCCAGTTTCTGTTCGCTATCGGAGGATTGAAGATCAAGGAACTCATCTTTGTGGAGTAAGTGTTCCGAAAAAGAAATTTAAAAAGGCCGTAGATCGAAACCGTTTAAAACGCCAACTTCGTGAAGCCTACAGGCTAAATAAACACTTGATTTCGAGTGAAGAAAAACATTTTCACATGATGCTGGTATATACATCGGTTGAAAAAGAAAATTACCAGACCATAGAAAAAGCAGTCATCAAACTCTTAAAGATGCTGTAGTTTTCAGTAGTCTTGTATGATGACATTTGAAATGTAATAACTACAGAGTAAGAGTAGAATCTACTACGAAGGAGTGATTGATTTATAGAGACTGTCTTGAGGTCGGTAATAGGATTTCAGTTTAAAGTGCTTTTGAACGACTGTTTTAATCGGCATTGTTTTTTCAAACTTTTGATTAAAGTCTCCTTTTTTAGTACTCAGAACTAGATTGTTGGATGAAGCTAATATTACATTTTTATTCCAAAAGAATTAAAGGCTTTAATACATATCAAAGAAAATTTAGATGCCAAACTATCATTTCTACCATTCTCTCCAGTCTTCTGTAATGTCCTCATCTCGACCGTTGAATCCTTTCAAATATCCAGCGATAATGATTATTTCGGCAATATCTTCCCTTTGGTTAGTTTCAATAAGTTCGTATTCACACTTTTCATTCAAATCGTTTAAGGCTAGCACCGTTTTTTCTACGATTTGCATTGCTTCATCTTTGGAATTAACCTTTTCGATTTTACTTAAGTAGTTCGAAATAAGGTTCATACATGATTTAACATCAGTGTTATCGTATGCTGTTAAACCTGGGTCAATAAAATCGATCATGCCTTCTTCTAATCTCGTGTAAATCTCCTTTATTTCCGAATTTTCAATTAGTCCCATAGTTGGATTTGTTTTGTTGTTCTTGTTGATTTTTGTTTCCCGACTATTGCAAGATAGTAACACAATTACCAAGCTTATACCGCTTAATAGTCTTACATCGTTTATCTTGAATTTTGTCACCGTCTTTTTGTAAAATACCTATTTTCAAAATCAAAAATAGAGGATTAAGTCGTAATTGCCTTACACTATTTTTTAATCTCCTGAAGGTGAAGTTCTAAATGTATTCGAAAAATTACGTGCTGCTTCTGACAGTTTTATATGATACAAAGGCGCTGATATTTTCGATGCTCATGACTACTAATCGAATGTTTCGACATCTATAGATAAAAATGGTAATAAAACGGTAAAGACTTTTTGGGAATAAAAATCATTGTTTTTGCTGCTAATAATACATGAATAGTACTATTTTTATAACTGTATTCGTGATTGTTACTATTGTTTGAATTGCTATAATAAATCACGTTTTATTTGAAAATAAATTATAAAAAGATAAGTTAAAGTAATACATCTATTTCTCGACTAATCGCTCTAAAAATATTACACCATGAGACGAATTCCTGCTTTCATTCTGCTTTTTGGCATCTGTTTCTTATTCACAACATGTAGCACCAAACCTTCAAATGACTTGGCAGCGTTTAAAGATTACATCTTTGGACATACCCAAGATGAGTTATCTATTGCCGATCCGATCATTATCAAGTTGGTTAAGCCTGCAGAAAATTATGGCGTGAATGAAGATTTGCCCAATGACCTCCTCGAAATCAACCCCAAAGTTGAAGGAAAATTATGGTTAAGTACAGATCGAAATTTGGTGTTTGAGCCTAAAGAGCATCTTGCTTCAGCAACATCCTATAGCTTTGTATTGCACCTCGACAAACTTTATCAAAACCTTAAACGCGAGTATAAGTCTTACGAATTTGAAGTCACCACCATTACACCCGATTTTAAAATAAGCCTGAACGATTTAGAATTTTACGACGAAAATTGGGCGTATCGTTTTGCAAAAATAGAAACTTCAGACGTGTCCAAATTTGAAGATGTGAAACAAATCGTCACCGCTTCTCAAAATGCCAAAGGGTTATACTTAGATTGGAGCGACAATCCTGAAACAAGTACTTTTTTCAAATTTAAAATAGACAGCATCAAACGTTTTGCCAAACAATCTCAAGTTCAAGTCAAATGGAACGGTAAACCTATGAACGCCGAAAACAAAGGCGAAACGGCTTTTAATATTCCGCCAAAAGATGTTTTCGAAATATTGAATGTTACCAGTAGAGGTGTTGGAAATCAAAGGATAACCGTCAATTTTTCTCAAGGCCTTAAGCGAAATCAAAATCTTGCAGGTCTTATTCAAATAGACAAAGACACCGATATAAATTATGAAATTGAACGGAATAACTTAATCATTTATCCAAAGAAAAAATACAAGGCACAGGCCAATCTTCAACTTAATAGAGCCATAAAGAGTTTGACGGGCAAAACCTTAACCGAAAATTTTAGTGAAGTTGTTGTATTTCAACAACAAAAACCAGGGTTAAGATTGGTGAGCAAAGGAACAATACTTCCAAATTCGGCTAATAATCCTTTTTATTTTGAAGCCGTCAACCTTAAGGCTGTCGATGTAAGGATCATCAAAATATACGAAGATAATGTCCTGCAATACATGCAAGACGAAACCCTAAATGAAACTAATTCATACCGACTTAAAAATGTAGGTCGGGTAATTTCTAGAAAAAGCATTCCACTGGTGCAAAGTCAACTGGAAGATGATGGCCAATGGAAGGCTTATGCCATAGATTTGTCTGAATATTTTACCGCAGATCCAGGCGCCATTTATCAAGTCGATTTGAGTTTTAGACCAACGTTAAGCTTATACAAATGTGATGCTGCAAACAGTACAAACTACAATTTTCCAAAGATTGAAGACGATAAATCCACCACAGAGTTTGAAGAGAGGTATTGGAATAGTAACAACAACTATTATTCGTGGAGAAGAACGACCTACAATTGGAGGGAGCGAGACAATCCATGCCACGATGCCTATTATAACGAAGACAGGTTTATTGCCTCGAATTTGATTGGCTCCGATTTAGGCTTAATGGTCAAAAAGACCAATAGCCAAGCTTATAATGTTGTCGCTTCAAATCTTCTTACAGCGCAACCTGAAGAAGGTGTAGACATCACGGCGTATAATTTTCAGATGCAAGCCTTAGCGAGTACAAAAACAAATACAAATGGCATCGCCAATTTCGAATTAGAAAAGGCCGTAGCTTTTGTAGTTGCCAAAAAAAATAAAGATTTTGCTTATCTAAAACTGGATAATTCCTACGCCTTAAGTTTAAGCAACTACGATGTTGGTGGCAGTCGAGTTAAGCAAGGTTACAAAGGCTTTATCTATACCGAGCGAGGCGTATATCGACCAGGAGACACCATTCACACGACCTTTGTCCTTAACGATTTGGTAAATCCATTACCCGAAAATTACCCGATTAAACTTCAACTCACTGACGCAAGAGGAAAATTAGTGTACGACGAAACGCATACCAATGGCGTAAATAACATGTATGTTTTTTCTCTACCGACAGAAATGGATGCACCTACAGGAAACTGGAATGTTCAGGTAAATGTTGGTGCTGTAAAATTCAATAAAATAGTCAAAGTTGCTGCAGTAAAACCTAACCGTTTAAAAATAAATTTAGATTTTAACGACGACGTTTTGTCCTCAAAATCTCCAGTTCAATTTAAGTTGATGTCTAATTGGTTAAATGGTGCTAAAGCAAGAAATTTGGACGCAGAAATCGAACTAACCGTAACAAACAATTCTAGTCCTTTTTCAAAATACAAAGCGTATTCTTTTAACGATGTTACCAGAAGCTTTTACAGCCAAACTTTAGATTTTTACAAAGGAAAATTAAATAATGAAGGCATAGCAAATGTGTCCAAAGAGCTTGAATTGTCAAATAACAGTATTCCTGGGATGCTTAAGCTCAGTTTCTTAACCAAGGTAAATGAAAATGGTGGAGACTTTTCGATTAATGTTACCCAAAAGTCTTATGCTCCTTACGATCATTTTGTTGGATTAAGAACGCCAGACATTACTGGTCGAACTTACGATACAGATCAAGAAACGCTTTATCAAACCATTGTTTTAGACAAAAACGGAAAACCTGTTCCGAATAAAAAACTAACGGCTTATGTCTACAAACTCAACTGGCGTTGGTGGTGGAATAGAGGTAACGATGGATTATCCAAGTACCAAAACAGCACAGGAATAAGTGCATATAAAACCATTTCTGTCCAAACTGATGCCAAGGGTAAAGCTAGTTTTAAACTTAACATTCCACAAAAAGATCGTGGCAGATATTTGGTTAGAGTTTTAGATACTAATGGAAATCATGCCGCAAGTCAAATTGTTTACTATTACAAGAATTGGTGGACCAATACCGAAGGTGGCTTATCCGATATGTTGATTTTTAATACCGATAAAGAGTCGTACAGCATCAACGAAAATGCAACAGTCACTTTCCCATCTAGTATTGGCGGAAAAGCGCTTGTAAGTATAGAAAATGGTTCTGAGATCATTTCTCAAGAATGGGTAGATACAAAAAGTGGCACAACATCCTATAGTTTTAAATTGTCAGAACAACATGTTCCAAATGCTTATGTGAGTATTTCATTGCTTCAGCCACATGAGCAAACCACCAACGACAGACCGATTCGTCTTTTTGGGGTGGTACCTATACAGGTCTTAAATGCAAATAGCAAACTTTCACCTGTTCTTAAAGTTCCTGAAAAAGTTCGACCAGAGGCGTCGTATCAAGTACAAGTAAGCGAAGAAAACGACTTGCCCATGACCTATACTTTGGCCGTTGTAGACGAAGGTTTGTTAGATTTAACTAATTTTAAGGTGCCAGATATTCATCGCTATTTTAATCAAAAAGAAGCCTTAGGTGTCAAAACATTTGATGTCTATAATGATGTGATTGGTGCTTTTGCTGGCAGCGTCGAAAACATATTTAGCATTGGTGGTGGAGGCAGTTTAGAATCGTCTAAAAACAGAAAAGCCAATCGTTTTAAACCTGTCGTGTCTTTTATAGGCCCATTTGAATTAAAGGCTGGCGAAACAGCAAACCACAAACTATACATGCCAAATTATATTGGCTCTGTTAAAGTGATGGTCGTTGCGAGTGATGTATCCAAAGAACGTTATGGAAGTGTGGAAGAGGTCATGCCCGTTAAAAAGCCATTAATGCTCTTGGCTTCTGTGCCCCGAAAATTATCGCCCGGTGAAAAATTAAGTATTCCTCTTACCGTCTTTGCGATGGAAGAACAAGTTAAAAATGTAAGCCTAAGCGCTAAATCGACTTCAGGGATTAAGGCTATTGGGCAATTGCAAAAGAATATTTCATTTTCTGAAACAGGTGACAAAATCTTCAATTTTGATTTTGAAGTGGTTTCTGCCGGAACTATCGAAAAATTTGATTTTACAGCAACATCTGGAAAAGAAACGGCAAAATATAACCTCGAGATAGACACTTACAATCCAAATGCAATCATACAAAAAGCAGAGAATCTTCAGTTGAATCCTAATGCATCTTTAGACCTCACTGTAGAAAGTTTTGGAACTTTAGGCAGTAATTCGGCATTTGTCGAAATTTCAGCTTTACCTCCAATGGACATAAGCCGAAGGCTAGAATCCTTAATTGCTTATCCTCATGGTTGTGTTGAACAAACAACCTCCAAAGCCTTTCCGCAACTATTTCTTGAAGACATTGCAGAGTTAAGTTTCCAGCAGAAAAAGGACATCAAATCAAATGTATCCGAAGCCATTAAAAAACTGGATAATTTTCAGTTACCAAATGGTGGCATCACCTATTGGCCAGGTGGTAGCATCAACGATTGGTGTACAACTTATGTTGGTCATTTTATGATCGAAGCACAGAAAAAAGGCTTTGATATCCCAATGATGTTTATCAACAATTGGAAAAAATTTCAAAAAGAACAAGCGCGCAGATGGAATGTGAACACCTATTATAGACGATCCGATTATCTTCAAGCCTACCGATTATACACATTGGCTTTGGTTGGCGATCCTGATTTGGCGGCGATGAATAAGCTTCGAAATATGGAAATCACAAATGTGACAAAATGGAGATTGGCGCAAGCTTATGCCATTATTGGCCAAAAGGATGTCGCCATACAATTGGTGGATAAGGCGACGATTTACGATTTAAAATACGAAAATGCATACTACACCTACGGAAGCGTTTTTAGAAACCAAGCCATGATGTTGGAAAGTTTAGTCCATTTAGACGACAGTAGAGTAGAAGAAGTGGCGAATCAAATTGCGCTTAAACTTTCTTCAAACGATTGGTTAAGTACTCAAGAAACGGCTTATGGACTTATAAGCATGTCTCAACTTCTATTAAAAAATGGTGGAAAAGAAATGGCAATTTCGTTTAATGGAGAAGATGTTTCAACCTCAAAACCAATTTTGCGAAAAGAAGTTAAGCTCGATACCGATGACAAAGCAGTATTACAGTTGAAAAATAATAAAGACACCAAACTATATTTCAGATTAGTCAAGCAAGGAAAACCAGCCTTGGGGACATCTGTTGAGGTAAGAAAAAACTTGAAAGTGAGTGTCAATTATGTCGACGGAAATGGTAATCCTTTAGACATTAGCACGCTAAAACAAGGCTCCGAAGTCAATGCTGTTATAAGAATTAGCAATTTGAGCACGACAAGCCTAGAAGATGTGGCCTTGCAATACCACTTGGCAAGTGGATTAGAAGTTATAGATACATCGTTTACAGAAATGGATAACAATTATGCAGGACAAGCGGATTACGTAGATATTAGGGATAATGTCGTACGTTATTACATGAGTCTCGATTCCCAAAAATCCAAAACCTTTCAACTTAAGATGAATGCTTCCTATTTAGGAGAATACTTTATGCCAGGCGCACAAGTGGAAACCATGTATAGCAATGCGTATATAGCAAGAACTAAAGATAAAAAAGTGAAGATTGTGGAATGATTCAGGAGGTAGTTATTAGGGGGTAGTTTTTAGACGGTAGTCTGTAGAATTTCAATGTGATAATGTGACAATGGGGCTGTTGGTGATAAGGTGATAAGTTGAGCTCTATTTTGTGCCTTTGCATGAGGCATTAATAGAGAGTTGTGAATTTAGCAGTCGACGTAAACTGAAGGCAACTTGCGTAAACTAGCATCTAGATTCTGAACTAATTCTCCGTTGTCGTTTTTTCTACAAAGACAGGAAAACTTAATGGACAAAGATCCTAAGCTAAATTGCTAAGTCGTGTAATAATGATACTTTTACAGCGGTTTAAGTATCGATTAATCCTCGTATAATTATGCTGTTCAATCCATAGAATCATGAAAGAATACGTATTAGTTTTTGGGTTCAATCACCACAAAGCCTTAAACTACTTTTTGCCTCAGGGTTATATCGTTGAGAGGAATAATGGGTATTTAGGCTTTATTGTCAAAATCGCCAACGCCGACACATTGGCTTCCTATAACGTACATCTTACCGATGTTTGCAGAAGGCTTTTAGAATTAAGCGAAAGCATTAGCAAGCAGGCTCTGCTCAAAAAATACAATGCCAAAACTAAGAAAGCAAAACCGCTAGACCTTCTTATGAAGGAGGCAGGTTTTAAACGAGGTATAACCCAGTATATAGATTTGATTTTAAATAGGTTTTTTGACAACTTGAAAAAGACCAAAATTCCAATTGCGATACCTTTAGATAGGACAATGCCTTTCGAAACGCAGCAAGTGCCATTTTCGGAGGTCGTGCTGGAACCAAAATTTTACTTCCAAAAAACAACAGATTTTCTGGAATATCAACTCACGTTTTTTGAGCATGAAAAAGAAATATTTCCCTCAGAACAGGATTTAGTTATTGTGTTAGACAATCCTGCATTGATAACATACAACCACAAATTGTACAGCCTTAACAATATAAACGCAAATAAACTTACCCCATTTTTGACTAAAAAGGTATTACAAATCCCGAATAAGAATAGCTCAGTATACTTTAACAAGTTTATAAAAAAAATTATCAAGAAATCGCCTATCGAGGCTAAGGGCTTTAAGGTGGTTAAATTTAATACCTGTACAGCTTGTATCATAAAACCGACAACAACTATTTTTTCCTCAACCTATGTTTTGGAACTTTTTTTTGAATACGAAAATCATACGTTTTCGATAACAGATCAATCTAAAAAACATGTAAAATTAACACAAGATGACAATGAAGAATTTACCGTGTTCGAAACTGAACGGAATTTTCCACAAGAAAAGGTGTACATCTCTCATTTGGAGGAACTAGGAGTTTCTTTTTTGTCTTCAAATTTAGGCACGTTTGAAAAAGAAAAGACAAGCGACGACATTTATGTCAACATCTCCAAGCTTATAGAGCTTCAAAACAAATTTACAATACCATCCATTCGATTGGACCTTAAGATGTTTAAGTTTCACATCAATAACAAGACGTCTTACATTGCGTCGAACTATACACCAAAAAACGATTGGTTTGATGTGGAAATGATTATTCATATTGGAACTTTTAACTTGCCATTTGCTTCTCTTATCCCATGTTTAAAAAATGGAGAAAGACTCTATAAATTACCCGATGGGACATGTTTTTTAATCCCAAAGGAATGGTTTGAGCGTTTCCACTCTTTGATAAATTTTGGAAAGGTAACGAAGAATACCATTACGATTCAAAAGAATCAGTTTCCGCTTTTAGAACATTCGGAAATCGCAACACAAGAAGATATCATAAAGGATATCATACCCTATCAACATACAAAACACCTTAAAGCAAGGCTTAGAGATTATCAAGTAGAAGGCGCCAATTGGATGATAAGAAATTACCAGTTAGGTTATGGGTCTTGTTTGGCAGACGACATGGGATTAGGAAAGACACTACAGACGATTGCCTATTTGGATTTTGTGTTTCATCGGTTCGAAAAAGATTTCAGCAAGTCTGAAATGAATCCCGCACCAGATTTATTTAGCGTGTTAGAAATCCCCAAAAAATCACTTAAAGCTTTGGTTGTTTGTCCAAGTTCTTTAACCTTCAATTGGGATAATGAAATCCATAAGTTTTGTCCTCATTTTTCAACCTTAAGCTATATTGGTCCCAAACGAAAAGCCTTACAAAGTTTTATTGCTGAAAAAGATATTCTGCTAACCTCTTATGGCACTTTACTTCGGGACATTGAGTTTTTAAAAACCTTAACCTTCAATTTTTTGATAATCGATGAAAGCCAACAAATAAAAAATCGAAATTCTAAAATATATAAGGCCATAAATACCATAAATACCGAACATAAAATATCTTTAAGCGGTACACCCATAGAAAATTCCTTAAGCGATTTATGGAGCCAAATGCAGTTTATTAACCCGAACTTACTGGGCAATTTTGCTTTTTTCAACAAGCATTTTAAAAAGCCTATCGAAAAGGAGCGTAATGAGGAAAAAATACATGAATTAAAATCGCTTATAGACCCTTATTTACTTAGACGAACGAAGAAGGAAGTGGCGAAAGATTTACCAGATATTACCGAACAAATATTTTATTCAGTTCTGGCTCCAAAACAGGCGAAACTCTACGAAGAGGAAAAATCGAAAGTCAGAAATTTTATCCTAGAGAAAAAGTATGGTACACAAAGGGAGCAAAATAAAGACTTCAAACTTTCTGTGTTAAATTCTTTGTTGAAGTTAAGGCAAATGGCCAATCATCCCCTCATGATGAACCAACAAATCGATTCGGGCAAATTTAAGGACGTTACCGCCTATTTGGAAACCTTGATACAAGCCCGTCAAAAGACCCTGATTTTTAGTTCGTTTACCTCTCATTTGGATATTTATACCAAATGGTGCAAAGCCGAAAATATCTCTTATAACCTGCTCACAGGAAAAACCAAAGTTTGGGACAGAGAACTTCAGGTCAAAGCTTTTGAGGAGAATGAAGACAACCTGCTGTTTTTTATTTCGTTAAAAGCCGGTGGAACTGGTTTAAACCTCACAAGCGCATCGTATGTCATCATTCTCGACCCTTGGTGGAATCCATTTGCCGAATTGCAAGCCATTGGTAGAGCGCACCGAATTGGGCAAACCCAACATGTCAATGTCGTCAGATTTATTGCTAAAGACACCATCGAAGAAAAAATCAATCAACTTCAGCAAACCAAAAAAGTCCTGTTTGAAGATGTTATCGAAGCTCAAATTAAAGATGAAATTTTAGATGATATTGAAGGATTTTTAGGTTGAAAAATCACTCTATAATCACCTTCTTAGTACTCATGCCGATGTCCGTTTTAATTTTTAAAATGTAAATGCCTTTTTCAAACGCGCTAGTGTTTATAGCATCTGTAGATTCTGAAGCCGAATAGACTTCTCGTCCTTGAATGTCAAATAACTGAAGACTATTTATTGTTTTCGCAGTCTTGATAAACAGCATGTCTGACGAAGGATTTGGATACACATTGACATCGTCTTGAGAAAACTCGTCGGTGTCAAGCACATTTTGGTAAATTCGCACATAATCGATAACCATCGCACTTTCTGTAAAGTTCGAATCTATTGTGCCAGCAAAACCACCCATAGCGATATTTAAAATTAAATACTGGTCTAAATCGAATGGCCAAGTATTTGCATCTTTAACTGCTGGATTATAGGTGTAAAAACCAACACCATCAATCATAAACGTGACTTGATTTGGAGACCAATTCATCGAATACACATGGTAATTGTTAGCAACATCGGCTAAAGCAAATTTTTCTGTATTTACAGTATTTCCAAAACTGGAAGGTGTGTGAATTGCACAACTAACTTCGTTAGTGGCATGAAGACCATGCTCCATAATATCCAGTTCTCCACAAGCAGGCCAAGGTGTCGTCCCAAACCCTTGTGTTTCCCAATACGCGCCAGGTTCGCTAATATTTTTACCAAGAGTCCAGATTGCCGGCCATGTGCCATTACCAAATGGAAGTTTTGCCCTCACATCAACTCTGCCATAAGTAAAGGCATATTTTTGGTTTAATCTGGCAGAAGTGTAATCTAATGTTACACCATTTTGAGTCACCGTCTCTTTTTTAGCGACTATATGAAGATTTCCATTACTTACAAATGAGTTAGTTGGGCTATTGGTGTAGTGTTGTACTTCGCCATTAAACCATTGTCCACCATTTGGACCAAAGGTTTGATGGTACCATTTAGTCGTATCAAGAGCATTGCCATCAAATTCGTCCGACCATACCAAATCTGTATAAATAACATCCAAAGCATTATCATCACCAGGCAAGGAACCATCGTTGATATCGTCTATTCTAAAAGCTCCAGGAATGTTGCTGCCATCGTCGATCCGAATCACTAAACGGCTGTATTGCCCTGACCCAGAAACCGTTCCGAAATCAAAGGTCATGTCCACCCAAGCGTTATTTGGCGTAACCGTTTGCTGAACTAATACGTTTGGATTGGTTCCTTGTTCCAACTGAACATAAACGGTATGAGGATTTGGGTCGAATGCATAAAATCGTAGGGTGATTTCATCTTCTGTGTCCAAATCTATGGGTTGACTTAAATCGATAAAATGGCCTTGTTCGGCAGTAGAAGCCGATCTGAAAAATTCACCGGTTGGATTGTTTGCATCTGTTGGATCTGGTAAAACCACAAATGTAGCTCCGCCCCAAGTATTAAAGACATCCGAACTGCTTGAAAAATCTATTGGCATCTGTTGAGAAAATCCTACACTGGCAAAAAATATGGATAGGAATAAGGAATAAAAATGTTTCATCTGTGATTTTTTGTGAAAAATACAATTATTTATAGCCATATACCAATCTACATTTGTTAAAACACGTCTACAGATGATTGGTTTCAGCTGAAAATAGTTAAAAGAGAATTCAATTTATAATTTCTTAAGCTTAAAATCGGTTAAGTAGAATTGGTTTTCTATAGAAAGTGGAACTTATCAATATTCACAAATGCAGATCTAAAACAAAATCAATCTTCTTAAACCAAACTCAGCTTTGTCCAATAAATTTAAGTTTAATGACATATATATCGAATAAGATTTATATTTTTAGTTGAAAAATTTGTGTTCTTCAACCAATGATTCAATTTGAAGTTAAGAGATTTTTTTTCTATTCATGATGTAAAAAGCAGATTGTTATGCCGTTAGGGACATTTTAAAAACAGATTTATGAGCAACGAATACAACACGCCTGCATTTAGAAAACTGCTTCAAAAGCTTCAGGAGGAAAGCTGGCAATTGGAATTACTTATTTCTGGATTTGCCATTTTTGGATTGTTTTCTGCCATTACACCTTTACAAGTTTTGTTCGAAGAAGCTAAAAGTGAAGACTTTGTGATCCTGACTCTTGTCTATATGGTCATTCTTATTTCCTGTATCATTCTTTTATTTTCATTGCTCATCCATGTTATCCTAAGGGCGTTATGGATTGGCTCTTTAGGATTGCGGTATGTTTCTGGCGATATTGATTACGATTACCTGAATTACAGCCCAAGGTTTACAAAATTTCTGAAAAAAAAGGTGGGGTCTTTTGATCGCTATGTTGCACGCTTAGAAAATTATTGCAGTATAATTTTCGCGATGTCCTTCTTACTAATTTTTTATGTATTTGCATTTATCTTTACGATTTGCAGCATTGTTTTGATTGCAAAATACCTGATTGAAAACGATAGTATAGATCCTTATGGTAAAATTATTGGCATACCACTTTTAATTTTTATTATCATTGGAATGATATTTGTTTTCATCGATTTTGCCACTCAAGGCTGGTTGAAGCGAAAAAAATGGATCAGTAGGATATATTTTCCATTCTTTTGGTTTTACGGTATCATCACCTTTTCCTTTTTGTATAGGCCTTTGGTTTATAACTTTTTAGATAATAAATTTGGTCGTCGCATCAGTTTATTTCTTTTGCCATTATACGTCATTTTAATCCTTGCCACTACTTTGCGTAACAATTTGACTAATTATTTTGGTGGTGATATCAGTTCCACAGAAGTAATTGCAAACCGTAATAATTACCTTGATCTTTTACAAGATGAAAGAGACTTTGTAAAATCTGTGGCCATAGATTCCAAAGTGATAACGAAACATCACCTTGGGGTATTTTTTGTTTTAGATGATAAAATTGATGACCATGTGTTTGCCAAAGATTCTACACTAACACCCAACAAAGACATCAGAGGCTTTAGTACAGATGTTTATCGAAATGATGCCTTGTCAAGGTCCGACAAAGACAGCATTAGAAAACAATACATGAAGATGTTTAACAGCATTTATAAAGTCTATATCGATACTGTTTTATACGAAAGTGAATTTGTATTTTCTCAAAACATTAAAAAACAACGCGGGTTTGAAACTTTTGTAAATGTTAAAGATCTTGAGGAAGGCAAGCATACCTTTAAGTTAATCAGACTCAGAGAACGAAAACCCAATAAAGACACACTTTACTATACTGAAGCAAGAATTCCGTTTTGGTATTATCCTGATTGATATAGGACAGGACTTAAAGGTTGAATTGTACTGTATTCAGCATTGGAAATTTATAGAAATTAAAGAAGCTGTAATAAAATTGCAATGTTTTGCATTAGCTATATTTAAATTTGATAGAAACCAAACCTATATATCAAAATCAAACAAAATAGGTGTTAAGTGTGTAATGCAAAAAAATTAAGGTCACATCTTAAAGGCATTTTAAAATAATAATTTATGGCGGTCTCATTACGGCGGTTTTTTGAGTGTGTTCAACTGTATAGTAAGATAATATATAAGTTGACTTCGATATAGAAAATCATCATTTTGGTGTTTTACAAAAAACTAAAACGTAAAATTTTCTTAATCAATTATGTGATGGATGAGTTTCAAATGTATTTAAAAGTTAAACCATTGTGTTGTAAATTTAGGGGTAAAAAAAATCCCGATACACTTGCCAAAACAAGGATACCGGGATAGGTTTAGTTGAAATTTAGTGGTTAACTAACAGGTTCTTCTCTAAGTACTTGTAAGAAATAATCCATCATTTCTTCTTTGAGCTCGTAATGAAGTTTGATGTACGTGCGCATATCTTCTTGCAAAGTACGCTGTTCGTTTTGAAGTCTGCCATCAATGTTTTCATTAATATCCACATTAATAATGTTGGCCATTTTATTACGGCATCTGTGTAATAATTTTGAAATAGCATCTTTTTCAATCATTATTCTATTTTGGAAAACTTCTAATTTCTTCAATATATCTGAGCTTTGCCGACGGGTAACGATTTCTTCAAGTTTTTCTTGAAATGTATCCATTTCGTTAAAATGAAATCTTAGTTCTCGTTTCCATGTTTCGATGTTAAATCTTAAATCGCTTAAATACATTAATTTGGCTTGCATATCTATAGGTTTTAAACTGTTATTGTTTGGTGTTCTTTTATAAGTTCTTCTTGTATATGAGTTGGTACAGGATTATAGCCTTCAAATCTTGTTGTGTATGTCGCTCTACCTTGAGTAATAGACCTTAATTGTGTTGAAAAATTAGAGAGTTCTGCAGTAGGAATCTCACACTTTAAAATCTGGTAGTTTGTTTCTACATCAACGCCTTGAATAATTGCTCGTCTACTTTGCAGTTCGGTCATCACACTTCCGATCATAGATTCTGGCGCTCTTAGTTCCATGAGATCTACAGGTTCAAGTAATTTTGGTTTTGCATTTAAAAATGCTTCTCTAAAGGCATGTGCTCCAGCAATTTTGAACGAAATATCGTTTGAATCTACAGAGTGCATTTTGCCATCGTAAACCATTACTCGAATATCGCGCGCATAGGACTCCGTAAGTGGTCCGGATTCCATGACTTCTAGAATACCTTTCATAATAGAAGGCAAATAACGCTGATCGATAACGCCACCAACAATACAATTATAGAAAACTAACTTACCATCCCACGGCAGGTCCACAACTTCTTTTCCTCGTAATGAGAACCCTTCTGGTTCAGGCATGCCTTCGTAATAGGGCTCAATTTTTAGGTGCACTTGACCAAATTGTCCAGATCCACCACTTTGTTTTTTATGCCTGTAATTGGCTGTTGCACTACGTTGGATGGTTTCTCTATAGGATATTTTTGGAGATTCGAAACGTGGTGAAACATCATAAATGTTTTCTAAAGTCCAAGTTAACGTCGCTAAATGCAATTCTCCTTGTGTACCTACTAAGGTTTGGTTGGTTTCGTTGTTATAGCTTAACTCTATGGTAAAGTCCTGTGAATGAATACGTCTTAAAGCTTCACTTAATTTTTCTTCTTCAGATGTATCAGCAGCAAAAACGGCTTTAGTCAACCTAGGTTGAGGAAATTTAATCGGTTTAAATGTTCCTGCCTCTGCAGAGCTGGCAAGAGTATCATTGGTTTCAGTGTATTTTAATTTGGTTGTAGCGCCGATATCGCCAACTGTCAATTTTTCTACAGAATGTTTTTGTTTACCATCCATAATCAACAATTGGTTAAAGGTTTCAGTCTCTCCTGTTCTAGTGTTATAAAGTTTGTCGTTTACTTTTATTTCGCCAGACATGACTTTGAAAAAGGTAATCTGTCCGAGATTAGGCTGATAGAGTGTTTTAAACACAAATAATGAGGTATCTGCGCCGACTTCGGGTTTAATAAGATCGCCTTCAATGGTTTGTTTTGGTTTTAAATCTGCAGCTGCAGGAGCGACATTATCGATAAAGCCCATTAATCGACCTGTACCCATGTCATGAAGTGCGGACACACAGAATACAGGGAATAAATCATGATTAAGCATGCCTAATTTTATCCCTTGACGCAGTTCATCTTCGTTAAGAGTGCCTTTGTCAAAATACAATTCCATGAGTTCTTCGTCATTTTCCGCTGCTTTTTCTACCAACTCGTTATGCAGCTCGTTCGCTTTGTCCAATTGGTCATCTGGAATTGGTAATTTTTCTGGTTTACCACCGTCTGGTCCAAACTTGTAGCAACGCATTTTAAGGACATCGATAATACATTGTGCACCGTCGATTTTTATAGGGTATTGTATAAGGGTAGCATTATTGCCAACCAGTTCCTTCAGACTTTCGACGCTATGATCGAATTTAGCTTTTTCGCTGTCTATTTTGTTAATGACAAAAAGAGTTGGCTTATGGTAACGGTCTACATAATTCCAAATAATTTCTGTTCCAATGTCTGCACCATGTTTAGCGTTTATAACAGTGACGATGGTATCCGCTACTTTTATAGAAGACATGATTTCGCCTATAAAATCGTCTAATCCTGGAGTATCTATAATGTTTATTTTATAGTTACGCCATTCTGTGTGCAAAGGGGTAGCAAAAACAGAAGCACCTCGTTGGTGCTCAATGTCGTGATAATCTGATACTGTATTTTGTTGTTCTACTGTGCCTCTTCTGGTAATAAGACCAGCCTCAAATAGCATGGTTTCGGCTAGTGTGGTCTTTCCAGAATGGTGCGCACCAACAAAAGCCACATTTTTAATGTGTTTGTCATCAAACTGCTTCATATTGTATTGATTTTGTAATGTAAATTGATTTGATTGTTAATCAAGACATTAAAAGTACTGCTCTAATATCAGAAAAAATATGACGGTGGTTAGGTTTTGAGAATAAAAAACGACAAGGTTGTAAAACATTCTCATTATTTTTTAAAATCAACCTATAATGGACCATTTATTATTACGATTTAGATAGATTGCTTTATCAATCTTGAATAAACTCGATTATTTACTATATTCACATTTAAAATAATCCTCCTCAGTGCTATGAATAACAAATCTCCAGGAAATGCAAAGCAGTTTGGCACTTTCGGAGGTGTTTTTACACCAACATTGTTGACCATCCTGGGTGTGATTATGTATTTGCGAATGGGTTGGGTTGTTGGCAATGCGGGTCTTCTTGGGGCATGGCTTATTATTATAATTTCATTTATCATCACCCTATGTACAGCGCTCTCCATGTCGGCGATTACGACAAATATCCGAATTGGGGCAGGTGGCGCTTATGCCATTATTTCGCAAGCTTTAGGTCTGGAAGTTGGTGGAAGCCTGGGCATACCGAGATTTATCTCTCAAGGTCTGGCTGTCACTATGTACATTTTTGGGTTTCGCGAAGGTTGGCTGAGCATTTTTCCATATCATGATCCTTTTCTAGTTGATGTTATTGTTTTTTTATTTTTGTTTGGCATAGCCTATATAAGTGCCAACCTAGCCATAAAAACGCAGTATATCATTATGGTTATCATAGTCTTATCGTTGATTTCTATTATTATGGCGGCCTATAACGGATCTATGCAAATCCCTACACAAGATGCCCTGAGTTGGGGATCATTTAAGGGTTCAAGTGAAAACGGCTTTAGCGGTAGTAATTTTTGGGTGGTTTTTGCGGTGTTTTTTCCAGCAGCAACAGGCATTATGGCTGGAGCCAATATGTCAGGGGAACTAAAGGATCCTAAAAAAAGCATACCAACAGGTACGCTTTGGGCCATCGGTGTTAGTTTTATAGTGTATATGGCATTAGCCTATTGGTTAGCACACACGGCGACAGAAGACGAACTTCTAAACAATTACAATGTTATAATAGATAAAGCCTTTTTTGGACCACTAATCATTGCTGGCGTATTGGGCGCTACATTTTCATCTGCATTGGCTTCTATTGTTGGTTCATCGCGGATTCTCTTCGCCATGGGAGAACATAGGGTATTGCCTTATTCCAATTTTTTAGCTGGCAAAAGCGCTAATGGTCAACCTCGTAACGCCATGCTTGTGACTGGCTTATTAATTTTTCTGACCATGCTACTGCGTAATATTAATGCTGTGGCACCACTAGTAACCCTTTTCTTTCTGGTTACTTATGCCATGATAAATATTGTGGTAATCATCGAACAACGCTTAGGTTTAATCAGCTATAGACCATTATTTAAAATCAATAGATGGATACCTTGGTTTGGGTTAATATCGTCTGTGCTCGCCATGTTTATTATCAATCCAACAATCAGTTGGATAACCATACTCATCGTTTTTGTGGTTTATTTTTATTTGTCTCGTCAAAATCTGGAAACGCCTTTCGAAGATGTACGTTCAGGCCTTTTTGTCTCTTTTGCAGAATGGGCTGCAAAACATACATGGGGCATGAAAAGTATGCAACAACGGGCATGGAAACCAAATTTGATGGTACCTGTTCGAGACATTGTCGTTGCCAAAGGTAATTTTCAGTTTTTACGAAATATTGCAAAACCTAAAGGATCTATCAAGTTGCTTGGCATAGAACCATTTAACGAAAACAGTAAGCTGATAAACGAATTGGATACACTTTCTGAATCTTTTAGACAAAAAGGCGTCTTTTCTTCATGGACCATCATAAATACCGATGAGTTTGCCAAAGGTGTCAATTTTGGAAATCAAGCGTTAAAAGGAGCCTTCTTTAGACCAAACATTATTTTTTTAAATCTTAAAGACCAAAATGATTTTGAAGTTGAAGTCCGAGCGGTCATAAAAGAATCTATACGTTTGGAAATCGGGATATTACTTTTTTCTCCACACCCAACAGCACGTCTGGGTCAACGAAATGTTATTAATGTTTGGGTAAGTGATCGTCAAGGCAACTGGGATTTGGGTTGGGATATTGGCAATTTAGACCTATCAACTTTAATTGCTTATAAGTTGAAGAAAAATTGGCAAGCTCAAATCCGAATCATTACAGTGATAAAAAATGAAAATGACAAAGATGAAGCTCACCGATTTCTAAATGCGTTGATAACTGCTGCACGCTTACCACAAACATTGACCAAAGTGTATGTAGGCGATTTTAAAAACATTGTAAAAGATGCACCTGCTGCAGACATCAATATATTTGGAATGGAAGAAAGTCTATCTTACAATTTTATTAAAGAAATGACCGAGCAAACAAATAGTTCTTGTCTATTTGTAAAGGATTCTGGTCATGAAAGTATTTTGGCTTAGTGTCTATTAAAATACCTCTTTCAATAATGCTTGCAAACTGGTCCAAGATTTTTCGTCTGCTTCAGCATCATATTTCAATGGTAGACCAAACTTTTCTCCGTTTGCGTTAGCTTCTTTAGATGTAAAACTATGCACAACTCCTGGATAAGAAATGTATTCGTAATTAGCACCAATAGAATCCATGGCTTGTTTGAATGCTGTAATCGATTCTTCTGGGATAAACGTATCCGCACCACCGTTACATACTAAAACACGAGCTGCAAGTTTATCATTCGGCATGATTGGTAGTGCAACTCCACTATGAAAAGCGGCTACGGCATCTAAATCGGCTCCACTATTTGCCATGGTTAGAGCCACACTGCCTCCAAAACAATATCCAATGGCGGCAATCTTTTCGCCATCTACAGATTCGTGTTGTTTTAAAAGGTCTAAAGCCGCATTGAAACGTGCCTCGGCTTCTGGTAAGTTGGTCATAACACTCATGGCAAACTTACCAGCATCTTTAGGATGGCCAGCTTGTTTACCATCGCCGTACATGTCTATAGCAATAGCAGTATAGCCTAGTTCCGCAAGCATATCGGCCCTTTCTCTTACATAATCGTTATGTCCCCACCATTCGTGAATCACGATAACACCTGGACGCTTTGTTTTGATATTCTCATCATACACCAAATAACCTTTCATTTGAGTAGAATCTGAAGCATAAGTAACTTCTGTTCCTTTTAATTTAATTTCAACTTCTTCAATAACAATTTCTTGTTCGGGTTTTTCTTCTGAATTCTGTTTGCAGGATATATTTAATATAAATGTGCTCAGGAGTATAAATAGAGATATTCGTTTCATGTTTCTTTAGTTGAAGTTAATTTTTATGATTATTAAGTTTAGCAATTTTATTAAAATAAATCCAAACCTCACAGGTTTTTTCATTATTGAATGGTTAAACCTGTAAGGTGTGGACATTTCATTAGAGTTATTAATTTTCAATCAATCCTTGGCCTTCAATCCAAGGGGCTCCAGCAGCTTTCAACCTAGTTTCGATACCTGGAAGAACCGATTCAGAAATTGATTTTAAGTCGGTTTTGACAGTTTTTAGTTGTTTTTTAACACGTTCCAATAGGCCTTTATGTGTTCCTGTTGGACCATATGTGTTTCCAAAAGCTCTCCATGATAATCCACCACCATCGCTTGCGGTAGGATTTGATCTTTCTCCGATTTCGTCTTTAACATCACTTCCTCTCAGCATTTTCTCAACAACAAGAAGTTGTAATCTTGCTGCATTAATATCCTTAAGGATTTCATCATTTGGAGCCGTAGTTTTGTTTGCAGCACGTTTCATCGCTGCTACTTTTTGCAATTGTTGTGTCATCACCATACCTGTTGCCGTCAAGTCTTGTTGGAATGCGAAGACCTCTTCTCTGAACTGATTCATCTCGTCGAAAGATTTCCGAGGCAAGTAGCCTTCATACAATGGAACCACCTTAAATTCTTGCGGGCCTTGAAGTGTTGTTGTTACTCCATCGACTCGTTTCACTAAAGTCGCCGTGTAAGTTCCAGGTGTTACCATAACACGCCCAGTGCCTATGCCATCACCTTTTTGAGATAAACGCTCACCGCGCATACTAGGATAATTTAGTCTCCAATTCACACGATGAAAGCCTTTAGAATTTTTACCCTTTATCGTATTGACAATATTACCTTTTTCATCTTTTATAATAAATAAAACAGCAGGTTTATCCTGATTTTTTTCTTTTTCTAAAGCTTCCCATCCTGGAAAATCTGTATTGGTTTTCTCTCGTTTCTTACGCACATCTTTTAATGATTTCACTTTTTCCGAAAGGTAATACGTGAATGTTGCTCCAAATGGAGCATTTGGGGCTTTGTATTCGGCATCACCCTGACTGCCAACTCTGCTCCATTGTCTATACCAATAGGCATCTTTGGTTTCAAATAAGGTTGCTTCTTTATCTAGCATGGAGGCATCGAAATTTCTTAAAGGAGAAATATCATCTAAAATGAAAAATCCTCTTCCAAAAGATGCTGCGACTAGGTCGTTTTCTCGTCTTTGAATGGTAATGTCTCTAAATGAAATATTTGGAACACCACCTTTTAATTTTACCCAGTTATCACCACCATTATATGTGAAATACACGCCATATTCCGTAGCAGCAAAGATCAAGTCTTTATCCACGTGGTCTTGTACTAATCGCCATACCAATAATCGTTCTGGCAAATCGCCGCTTATCATTTTCCAGCTTTTACCTTTGTCTGTACTTTTTAGAATATAAGGTTTATAATCTCCGTATTTGTGATTGTCCACGGCTGCATAAACGACATTGGCATCAAATAAATCGGCTCTGACGTCATTTACAAAAGGGACATCCTCTAAGCCTTTAACAGAGCTCAACGTAAATTTGCGCCAAGTATTTCCACCATCTTCTGTGGTTTGAATAATCCCATCATCGGTTCCTGCATAAATAAGCCCTTCTTGTTGCGGCGACTCTGCTAAAGATGTAATGGTGTTGTAGTTAGACATCGCGTTTACGTCCCACGCATTGTCCCAACTTTGCTGTTTGCCATAATAAGGAATTTCCATTCGTTCTTGATTCAGCGTCAGGTCTTCAGAAATAGGATTCCAATCGTCGCCTCTGTTGTCTGAACGCCAAACACGTTGAGATGCGAAATATATGCGTTTAGGATTATGTGGACTTACTAAAATTGGAGCATCCCAGTTGAAACGCTCATACGGATCACCTTCTCTAGCTTGCGGTTGAATAAAGACTGTTTCTCTAGTGGTTTGGTCTATTCTCCACAACGCACCTTGTTGAAATTCGCCATAAGTAATATTAGGATTTCCAGGTTCTGTTGCAGATTGATGTCCATCTGCACCAAGTGTTTTCCACCAATCAGAATTGGTAATCCCATCCGAATACATGGTTTGCGATGGACCACCATGAGATCCATTATCCTGAGTTCCACCATAGATTTTGTAAAAAGGCTCGGAGTCGTCTACGGCGAGTTTAAAATATTGGGTGATAGGAAGATTTCTAATGTATTTCCAGCTTTTTGTTAAATCAAAAGTTTCGTACAAGCCACCATCAGTGCCAAAAAGAATGTAATTAGGATCAGAGGCTTTAAAGGCCATAGCGTGGCTATCCACGTGTTTGTTTCTTTCGTTCATGGTATAAAACGTTTTTCCATGATCGTCAGACACCTGAACATAGTTGTTCATTAAAAATAATTTTCCTTCATGATGAGGCGAGGCATACAGTTCTTGGTAGTAATGTGGTCCTGTTCCTCCAGATACTGCATCGGATTGTTTTGTCCATGATTCGCCCCTATTTGTGGACATAAATACACCACCTTTTGTTCGATCCAATTCAATTGCAGCATAGATCACATCGGGGTTAAAAGGAGAAATGGCTAATCCTATTTTACCCAAATTCGACCCAGGAATGCCTTTTGTTAGTTTTTTCCAAGTTTCGCCTCCATCGGTACTTTTATGAAGTGCTGTTCCCGGACCACCACCAAGATAGCCCGCAACAGTTCTGTGTCGTTGCCAAGTAGCTGCATACAACACATCGGGGTCGCGAGGGTCTATAACCAAATCGGTAGCGCCAACCCATTCGTCATCGCCCAAGGTTTTGTTCCATGTTTTTCCGCCATCAACAGACTTGTAAACACCTCTTTCGCCTCCAGATGTCCACAATGGCCCTTGAGAAACTACCCAGATGGTGTTGGAATCTTTAGGATGAACGACAATTTTCGAAATATGCTCTGAGTTTTTCAAGCCCATATTTTTCCATGAGTTTCCATCATCATGGCTAACGTAAACACCATCGCCGAAAGCGACATGTCTTCCTCCTACATTTTCGCCAGTACCTACCCAAATCGTATGTGTATTATTAGGATCGATGGTTACTGCCCCAATAGAATAAGAGGCTTGGTTATCAAAAATTGGTTTCCATGTTGTTCCAGAATTCACCGTTTTCCAAACTCCTCCTGAACCGACAGCCACGTACCATACATTTTCATTATGGGGATGAATGGCTATATCGGCAATTCGTCCTGAAGTGAAGGCAGGTCCAATATTTCTAAATTTTAGCCCTGAAAAGGTACTTTGCGTAATGTCCTGAGCATGGATTGAAAAGCTTATCAGTACGATAAACATCCAACTCAATTTTGATTTAAATAGTAATTTCATGTTGTTTTGAGTTAATTTATTATTTATAGGTATTAAAGGTTACACTTCAAGTGAAACCCTTAGTAAGTGAACTTAGTATATAAATTCTTTTGTACGTTCTTTATTGATTAATTTTCCATTCCTATTTCCGTAAAAATCACTTGCAGACGAAAATTCCCAATCTCTAATCTCTGCAACCAATCCAGCCTTTACGGGATTCTCATGGATATAATTAAAACAAATTTGCGGATACTGTTTTTCTGTATTTTCTATATTAATAGTTGTGCCATATTCTGTTTTTATAAAATTTGGGGTTAAGCCCTTAAAACAAGTAAGACATATAGCCTTGGTTTCTTTTCTAAATAATGATCCTGTTCGATTTTCTTGTTTATTAATTGCTCGAGTATAACTTCTTAACATAATACCTAAAGATTGATTAAAGCTACGTTTTTTAATATTCGTTTTACTCAGAAAAGAGTTTTCATTTTCAATGTTAAACAGTTTTTTAACATAAACCATTAAATGAAAATGATTTGGCATTAAACACCAAGCGAGAATGTCCGCATGGGGTAAAACAAATGTTCTGATTTTATTCAGGAAAAATAAATAATTAGACCTAGAAAAGAAAATCGGCTGTCTGTTATTGCCTTGGTTATAAATATGATAAAGATGATTTTCTTGAAAGTTCATATTTCATTTGATTGATGTTAGTAAGGGGGGTTTTTAACTCAGGGCTTCACTTCGAGTGAAACCCTGACTTAAAACCCTTACTAACTAATATCCTGCGGCTTGACCGTCTTTTCTGCTTTCCGATGCGCCGTGAAAAACTTTATTTTTGTTGTCCCACATTATGGCTTGGTAGCCTCCATAAACGCCCCTTGCTGTTCCTATTCTGTGTCCTTTGTCCATAAGACCTCGTATGGTTTTGTAAGGAATACCCGATTCTGTTCGTACTGTTCCCGTATTTGTTGTGGTTGCTCCCATTGGGCTTGCGCCACCGGTGTGGTCCCATCGTGGCGCGTCTCCAGCTTCTTGAATATTCATGCCAAAATCTACAATATTCATGATGATCTGTGTATGTCCCATGGGTTGAAAATCGCCTCCCATGACTCCAAAACTCATAAACGGTTTTCCGTCTTTGGTAACAAAAGCAGGAATTATAGTATGAAAAGGACGTTTGTTAGGCTCGTAGGTGTTGGCTTGACCACGTTTTAAGCTGAACAACTCGCCCCTGTCTTGCAACATAAAGCCAAGTCCTGGAGGCACCATTCCAGACCCCATACCACGATAATTACTTTGAATTAAAGAAATCATATTCCCATCTTTATCGGCGACAGTCATATAAATGGTTTCTCCTGCGGAAATCTCTCCAGCAGAATAACGGCCTGCACGTTCACCAATTTCAGCACGTCTTTTATTGGCATATGCATCAGATAACAATTCTTCGACGGGCACATCAAAGAAGTCCATGTCGGCATAGTATTTAGCTCTGTCTTCAAAAGCTAATTTTTTGGCTTCTGTAAACAAATGAAGATGCTCTGCACTGCCGAATTCAATTTTAGAAAAATCATAACCTTCTAAAATTTGAAGCATTTGCAAAGCAGCAATACCCTGACCATTAGGCGGTAATTCCCAAACATCGTAACCTCTATAGTTTACGGAAACAGGCTCGACCCATTCCGAATAGTGACTTGCTAAATCTTTTGTCGATAGAAATCCACCTTGTTCTTTAATAAAGTTAGCAATGGTTTTTGCGACCTTACCTTTATAAAATCCATCTCTGCCTTTCTTCGCAAGTATTCTATAAGTTTCTGCCAAATATGGGTTTTTGTATACCTCACCTTCATTTGGCAAAAGACCGCCGTTTTGGGCCATGTAAGTTGCTTCAATATTTGGAAATCCTTTAGACATATAATAAGGTATACTTCGTTGCATATACCAAGCAATGAGTTCTGTTAAAGGAAATCCTTTTTCGGCATAGTCTATCGCTGGCGCCAAAATATCTGTCATCGGTTTCGAACCAAATTTTTTGTGCAATTCAAACCAACCATCAACAGCACCTGGAACACTAACTGGCAATGGACCAAGTGAAGGAATTTTTTTCATGTTCTCAGATTCGAAATACTCTAATGTCAAGTCTTGAGGCGAGCGTCCACTGGCGTTTAGGCCATAAAGTTTTTGGCTTTTTGCATCCCAAACGATTGCAAATAAATCGCCACCAATACCGCAACCTGTAGGTTCCATAAGTCCTAAAGCGGCATTTGCAGCGATTGCCGCATCTATAGCATTACCACCATCTTTAAGAATATCTAACCCAATTTGAGTTGCCAAAGGTTGGCTGGTAGCCACCATGCCATTTTGCCCCAAAACTACCGATCGAGTGGCAAAACTTTCACCTGTAACACGATCTTGGGCAATGGCATTAGAGAAAATTAAAACACAAATGATGAGAAAAGCACAAGTGTTTTTTAAGTAAAATAAATTCATCTAAAATGTTTAATATTAATTTAATAGCTTTAAAAATAGTTAACTTATCAATTCATCGATTATAATTCAGAATATATTAAGTTATTTTAAGGATATTATTAGAGACTTGTAAAAAATGAAAAAGTTTAAATTGGCACTATTGAAACTTGATTTTTACAATAAAACAACTTCAATAGTGTTAAATTCGTTATGAAATCAGATGCGGTTGATTAAAAAGAAATACGTAAACAGAGTAGTTATCCTAGCGTGTGCATTTATGCTTCTCTTTTGGTGGTTTTCGTTGCCAAAAGTGCTGTTCGATGCTCCGCTTTCAACAGTAGTGTGGAGCGAAAATAGGTCGCTTTTAGGTGCGCGAGTGGCTTCAGACGAACAATGGCGATTTCCCGCTCAAGATAGTATTCCTGAAAAATTTAAGTCCTGTATCACTTATTTTGAAGACGAGTATTTCGACTATCATTTTGGTTTTAATCCTATTTCTATAACAAAGGCTTTTTGGCATAATTTGACGAATGACAATAAAAGAGGTGGAAGCACTTTGACACAGCAAGTAATTCGTTTATCCAGAGGAAATACAAAGCGAAATTATGTTGAAAAATTGATTGAA
>JAUIFC010000215.1 GCA_030429455.1 Bacteroidia bacterium
GATTCACTAGACCACCATCACGTTATTCAGAGGCCGCATTGGTCAAGAAATTAGAGGAATTAGGAATAGGAAGACCTTCGACATACGCACCAACAATCTCGACTATACAGAATAGAAAGTACATTGAAAAATCCAATATTGAAGGTCATAAAAGATCTTTAAAGAAAATAATATTGAAGGATAATGTAATAAGAGAAAAAACATTGTCTGAAACTACAGGTGCCGACAAAGGAAAGCTTATTCCAACTGATACAGGAATGGTTGTAAACGATTTTTTGGTCAATCATTTTGAGGAAATACTGGATTATAACTTCACAGCTCAATTGGAACAAGATTTTGACGAAATTGCAGATGGAGAAGAAAAATGGACAGAAGTTATCAAAAGTTTTTATGATAAATTTCATCCAACAGTCGAAGATGTTGCCAAAAATGCTGAACGAGAGGTAGGCGAACGTGTTTTAGGAAAAGATCCTAAATCAGGAAAACCAGTAAGTGTTAGATTAGGTCGATTTGGTCCGATGGTTCAAATTGGAACTGTAGAAGATGAAGAAAAACCAAAATTTGCTGGATTATTGCCTGGTCAAACTTTAGCGTCAATTACGTTTGAAGAGGCATTAGAATTGTTTAAACTTCCACGAAGTTTAGGAGAATACAAAGGTGAGACTGTTGAAGCCAATGTTGGCAGATTTGGCCCATATGTCAAATACGGAAAAAAGTTTGCTTCTCTGCCCAAAGATGAAGATCCACTGGATATTAATTTGGAAAGAGCTGTAGAAGTCATCAAAGCAAAAGAAGCTGCAGATGCTCCTATTTACACTTACAAAGGATTAGATGTTCAAAAAGGTAAAGGTAGGTTTGGACCATTTTTAAAGTGGGACGGAATGTTTATCAACGTCAATAAAAAATATGACTTTGACAATCTTTCAGAAGCAGATATAATTGAGCTTATAGAAGATAAAATTCAAAAAGAAAAGGATAAAATTATTCACAATTGGCAAGAAGAAGGCATAAAAGTCGAAAAAGCACGTTGGGGTCGTTTTAAGGTAAGTCAAGGAAAAATTAAAATTGAACTCCCTAAAACCACAGATGCTGAGGCTTTAACACTTGAAGAAGTTAAGGCCATGATAGACAGTAAAAAACCTAAAAAGAAAGCAAAACGCACAACCACAAAAAGGAAAACTTCAAAAAAATAATACAGTGTTTGAATTTTTAAATCATAATACAGATGCTTTTATCGAATCTGTTTCTGAATTAAATAAATTTCAATTGGGGTCTAATGTTACTTTTTATAATGGGGACAATAACATTAGCGATTTTAAATATTCAATTATTTGTATTGATGAAACAAGAGGGAATCATTCTAAATCTAAGAGAGAAATAGATTTTGAGACCATAAAATATGAACTATACAGTTTGTATTCTGGCAATTGGAACGTTTCAATTTTAGATTTAGGGGTAATTCATCATGGAGAGAATACATCCGATACGCATTTTTTAGTAAAGGAAATACTTCATCAGCTTTTGAATAATAAAACCATACCAATAGTTTTAGGCGGTTCTCAAGACCTCGTTTATCCTATATACAGGGCATATGATGGAATAAAGTATATGCTTAATCTGGTTAATATAGATTATAAATTCGACCTAGGTGATTCAAATGATGTTTTAAATCATTCGTCCTATTTAAGCCATATGGTTGTCAACAAGCCATATAATCTTTTTAATTATGCTAATATAGGATATCAAACATTTTTAAATTCTCAAGAAGAAATAAGTTTACTTGAAAAAATGTTTTTTGAATCCTATAGACTAGGAGAACTAGCTGAAGATATCAAATCCATGGAGCCAGTTTTAAGGGATGCAGATATTGTTACGTTAGACATCAGATCGATAGAAAACAAAAGTTTAAATCAGGGAAATTTAAATCCAAATGGCATTTCAAGCAGAGAAATATGTGCTTTAAGTAGGTATGCAGGATTAAGTGATAAGGTTAGCTCATTTGGCGTTTTTGAGCTTCAAGAAGCATTTTCTAGTGCTTCAAAAAAACTAATTGCTCAAGTTCTATGGTATTTTATTGAAGGTGTGAGTTACAGAATCGATGAGAAGGTAAACGTGAATAATTCAAATTTTTTAAGGTATCAAGTACCTGTAGAAGAATACACGTTAGTGTTTTATGAAAGTCAATTGTCTGAAAGATGGTGGATAGAAATTCCTTTTGATCTTAATTCTGATAATAATAAACTAAAACAACACACGTTATTACCATGTGATAAGAGTGATTATTTGTCTGCCTGTAACCAAGAACTACCTGATAGGTGGATGTTGGCAAAACAAAAGAATGAATTTTGATTTTTTTTGTTTAATTTAAGTATTATTAATAAAATTATTGTTTTTTTGTAATCCTCAAAAATCAATAGAAATAATTTTTATATGAAATTGAAAGTTTTTTTAGGAAATCTTTTTTTAGCAGTGCTTTTAACTGGCTGCGGAAGTAGCGATAAAGGACAACTAGTAGGAGTTGAAGGTAAGCAATGGTATCCGGAAAAACCTTACGGAATGGTTAAGGTTGAAGGAGGATCTTTTGCCATGGGTAAATCTGACTACGATATTGCTGGTTTGAAAAATGCTCCAATTAGAACCGTAACAGTTACATCTTTTTACATGGATGAAACAGAAATTACAAATAGTGAGTATAGACAATTTGTAATTAGAGTTAGAGACTCCGTGATAAGACAAAAATTGGCAGAAGAAGCTGAACTCGCTGGAGGTGGTACAAATACCGCAACAGGTGGAAGAAAAACAAGAAACATACAGACGTTCGCTTTTAAAGAATTAGGAGGAAAGAAAAGAGGGAATAGAGGTAACAATCAACAACAGCAGACACCTTATCAAGAATTTTCTAGACATTATGACCCGTTAAAGAGGGCGTTAAATTGGGATGTGGAGATAATTTGGAAGGAGTCCGAATATCCAGATGACAGCTATGTTTATGTTATGGATGACTTTTATTTAGATAAGGAAGATTCGTACAATGGTGAGAGAATGCTTGATGTAAGCAAATTTGTATATAGTTACAAAACAGTAGATCTTGATAAAGCGGTAAGATCTGAAGAGAAACTTTCTAAATTCTTAAAAGAAAAACCAGTTCCGGTTTATCCAGACACAACTGTTTGGATTAAAGATTATAATTATTCTTACAACGAACCAATGCATAATAATTATTTTTCTCATACCGCATTTGATAATTATCCGGTCGTTGGAATTTCATGGTTACAAGCAAAAGCTTTTGCAGATTGGAGAACCCAACATTTGAATACTTACAATAAGGAAGCCAGAAAGAGTGAGTCCCCAGCATTTAGACTTCCTTCTGAAGCAGAATGGGAATACGCAGCTAGAGGAGGACTAGAATCAGGAATGTATCCGTGGGGTGGCCCGTATACCAAAGATGATAGAGCATGTTACTTAGCTAATTTTAAACCATTAAGAGGAGACTATGCTGCAGATGCTGCGTTGTACACAGTAGAGGCAAATGCCTACGAGCCAAATGATTACGGTCTTTACAACATGGCAGGTAACGTTTCAGAATGGGTGAATACATCATATGATCCTTCATCTTACGAGTATGTGTCTTCAATGAATCCAAACGTAAATAATCCCGATAATAACAGAAAAGTAATCAGAGGTGGTTCTTGGAAAGATACCAGTTACTACTTAAGAGTTAGTACAAGAGATTACGAATATGCAGATTCGGCTAGAAGCTACATAGGTATAAGAATGGTTCAAGATTATCTAGGTAATAACACCATGGGAGCAGGAAGAAATCAAATAAATCCATAGAATAACACTCAATAAAAATTAAAAATTAAAAACTAAAAATCAAAAAAATGGCAAAATCTAATAGAGGAAAAAAATTCATGAACATGGTATATGGCCTTGGGGCTGCAATTGTAATCATTGGTGCTTTATTTAAAATACAACATATAGAAATTGGTTTTCTTACAGGAGGTGTTATGCTAACCATTGGACTTGTCACAGAAGCTATCGTATTTGCTATATCTGCATTCGAACCTGTTGATGCAGATTTAGATTGGTCTAAAGTTTATCCTGAGTTAGCGGGTGGTGAATCTAGTAGAATTGAGGAAGAAGAAATTGTAGATGAGCAAGGTCTATTATATCAAAAATTAGATGAAATGCTTAAAGATGCTAGAATAGATTCTGGCTTAATGGAAAGTTTAGGAGAAAGCATTAGAAGTTTTGAAGGAGCTGCAAAAAATTTATCAACTACTTCGGCAGGTATGAATGCTCAAAAGAAATATAGTGAAGAAATGGCAATGGCTGCGGCACAAATGGAGTCGTTAAATACATTATATAAATCTCAGGTTGAATCCACAGCTAAACAAGCAGAAGTTAATCAAGCTGTAGCCGAAAATGCCGCAAAACTTAAAGATCAAATGGAATCATTAACTAAAAACCTTAACTCATTAAATGGTGTTTATGGCGGTATGTTAAGTGCTATGAATCCAAAAGCTTAATTATTATTAATAACAATTATTTAAATTAAAAATAATGGCAGGAGGAAAATTATCACCAAGGCAAAAAATGATTAACCTGATGTATTTGGTTTTCATTGCGATGCTTGCCTTAAACATGTCTAAAGAAGTCTTATCGGCTTTTGGAACTATAAATGAGTCTTTAGAGGAATCAATTGAGTCCTTTAATTCAAAAAATGACAATTCGTTAAAGGCTTTAGAAGTTAAGGCTAGTGAGTCTCAAGAACAATTTGGTAAAGTATTTGACGACGCTAAAAAGGTAAATGTAGCAACAAACAAACTTTATAACTATTTTGAAGTTATTAAAAAGCAAATGAAAGGTTCTGTTGATGATCCAAAGGACTATGAAACCATGGACAAATCATCTTTTGTGAACGAAATGTTTTTTGTAAATGATAAATTAAAGGATGAAGGCGAACAATTTAAGGCTAATATGATCGCTTACAAAAATGAAGTTGTTGGAATTTTAGGAGATAATCCACAGTATGCTCCTTTTGTAGCTACCATTAAAAGTAAGTTTAGTGCTGAAGATGTTATGCCTGAGGCAGCAGGAAAAGTGGCAACTGCACAAGATTATATGAAATATCATTTTGAAGGTTTTCCTTTAATATCTTCAATTACCAAAATAACTAATCTTCAGAATGATTTGAAGGTTATTGAAAACGAAATTTTCTCCAGTAAACTTTCAGGTCAATTAACCGAAATGGCTTCAATGAGCAACTACACCACTTTACTTGAATCAAAAGTTAGTGCTGTTTATCCTGGAAATAAATTTAATGGAAGTATTGTTTTAGGAAGAACAGATCCAACTACTGTTCCAAATGATGTAAAATTGACATTGGATGGAAGACCCTTGCAAAAAGATAGAGATTTCACACTTGACGGAGGACAAGTCAAATTAAATGTAACAGCTGGTAATCCAGGTGAGAAGTCAATAGAAGGAAAGCTTATATTCCTTCAAGATGGAAAAGAAATCGAAGTTGATGTCAAGCAAACC
>JAUIFC010000216.1 GCA_030429455.1 Bacteroidia bacterium
TCGACTTGGATCAATTCGACCTTGACTAAGGCAAATTACAACATAGACCCGAAAGCAAATCATATGCTTTTGGAATTTTTGGGAAATAGCATATCAAAGATTAATAAAGAGTTAGAAAAACTACAACAAATCCTTCCGAAGGGTACGATTATTTCTCCTAAACACATCGAAGAATTTGTAGGTATTAGCAGGGAATACAACAACTTTGAATTGGAAAAAGCAATTGGCAGAAAAGACGAATTTAAGGCACAAAAAATAGTAAAATACTTTTCTCAAAATCCAAAAAATCATCCCATATTACTTACAATTGGAATGTTAAATAGACTGTTTAACAAAATCCTAATAGTTCATGCCCAACCTAAAAAAGATCAAAAAAGTATAGGTAAGGCTTTGGGCATTAATCCTTACTTTGCTAATGATTATATTTATGCTAGCCAGCAATACAGTCTAAAAAGTACCACAAAAATAATCAGTCTGATTAGAGAAGCGGACGCACAAAGCAAAGGCATAGGTGTTAGTCCAACGGCAGGCATTGATACACTTAGACCTCTGTTGTATAAGATAATGCGTATTTAAGCAGATTTTTCCTTAAGTGCGTCAATTTTCTTAGCTACCTCTTCGGCTTGAGCTGTTTTTTGGTCAGCTAGTTTTCGATTTGACTTCGATAGTTCGAAAGCTTCTTTTTGCAGTTTTGCATATTGCTCTTTCAACTTTTCTAATTCTGATTTTTTCTTAAATAATCCAAACATGATTTTAAATTTTTACAAAAATGACCAATCATGACTTCAACGATATTTTAAATAAATGTAATTAACCTTTATTTAACCCCAAGAGTCATTTGTAGTTGTCATGTTTAGGATTCTTTTACCAATCTTCGTTTACAAAGCCATCAACTTTATTTATCGAATTAGGAAAATTGAAAACTTAAAATCATGATTTAACAAATCTCCAACTCCACTTTTTTCTTTTCCACCTCTTGCTGAAGTTTTTCAAAAAATTCAAAAAATTCATTTTCAAATAAAGAGTAGTCCTTTCTTAAATTATGTACCGATTTATGTAACTCAGTGGCATAAGCCGTTCGATTGTTCATTTGATTCAGAATTGATGTTAGCTTTTCGATCTCTGCATAACTACTCAACCAATCGTATTGTTTTATAATAGGAATTAAGCGCACAACTGTTTTAGGTAAAATATCCTGGTACTCTTCGAGTAAGTCATAAAATTTAAAACTGTAATCCTTAAGTGGAATATCGGAATAACGCGCAAAATTCTTAGCTAAAAAATGATCGTAAAACATATCTACAATCACCGCACTGTAGTGCCTAAACTCCTTGAACAAGCGTTTTTTACTAGTTTTAAAGATGCGATGATTATCCGTATAATCGTCAATATGTCGATGTAAAAATATTCCTTTTTGAATGTCTTCTGGAAGACTTTTGTAGGATTTACCTTGAACAAAATCGGCGATAAAATTTCCAATTTTAACCTCATTATTCTCTCCCGATAAATATATATGCGCCAAATAATTCATAATTTAAAATTAATCCAAAATAAACTATTGACATCTTATTTATTCATTTAATGTTGTGGTTTTTATAAGTCTTAGCTTTGACCTATTTAATTTTGGTTGATTATTGATAAAAGTAAGGTTTAAAGAATTTATTAGAAATGTAATACTAATATAATTTGATTCTACCTCTTATTTGTCGAGCTTTTTTGGCGTTTACCGTCTTAATCATCTCTATGACGTATGATGAATTCTTTATTCAGTTTTAGAAATACGTGTGAAGTGCAAAATTTTCTATATTCCGATTCCTATGAGTGTAGAGAACTGAAATAAAATTCACATCCGTATTACACAAACACGAACTCAAAAAAACAAAACTTTACATAATAGACCTCTAACAAAATAGCTGCTGTAATCTGATTTAATATCTTTAATGAATTCAAAAATTAAATAAGAAATAGATTATTAAGAAATATTTTAGACCATCATCATCTAGAATATTTAACTTTATAAAAAAATAGTTATGAAAAAAATTGCTTGTTTAATGTTATTAGCGTTTTTGTATTCTTGCGGTCAAAATGACCCTAATGTTGAAAAAGCAGCTATTAATTACACTTATGAAACAATAACCGATGAGTTATTTATTCCTTGGGGATTTGATTTTTTTCCAAATGGAGACATAATTGTTACTGAAAAAACTGGTGAATTATACCTTATAAAAAACAAACAACTCACAGAAATCCAAGGGTTTCCTGAAGTATTGGTTAAAGGCCAAGGTGGTCTTATGGATGTCAAAATACATCCAAACTATCCTAATGAACCTTGGATTTATGCCACTTATGCCAATCCAGCACCAAATGATAATAACCTAGGAAACACAAGACTTGTACGATTTCAATTAACAGAAAACCTCGTGAGTAAAATGGAACTTTTGTATCAAGCTGAAAACTATTCGGACAAAGGACAGCATTTTGGCAGTAGAATAGAATTTGACAACGATGGTTATCTTTACTTTTCCATAGGAGACAGAGGAAAACGGGATGAAAACCCACAGGATATCACTAGAGATAATGGCAAAATTTACAGATTAAACGACGACGGCACCATACCAAATGACAACCCGTTTTACCAAGATACTAATGCCAAAAAAGCCATATATTCATATGGACATCGCAATCCTCAAGGAATGGAAATTCACCCGGAAACTGGTAAAATTTGGGTGCACGAACATGGCCCAAGAGGTGGTGATGAAGTAAATATTATCCAAAAAGGCAAAAATTATGGCTGGCCAGTAATCACTTATGGTATAAACTATTCTGGCACGCCAATTACGGATATTACAGAGAAAGAAGGCATGGAACAACCTTTTCACTATTGGGTTCCTTCGATTGCACCTAGTGGAATGGCTTTTGTTAGATCAAACAACTATTCCGATTTAAACGGACATTTGTTAGTTGGGTCGTTAAAATTTCAATATATTGAAGTGTTGAAAATAGCAAACAACAAAGTAACGTCTAGAGAAAAAATACTAGAAGATATTGGTAGAATTCGAAGTATTGAACAAGGCCCAGACGGCTATATTTACGTAGGCGTTGAAGGAATCGGAATTGTAAAACTTATTGAATAGAATTTAAGCCATTATTAGTTTTATTCTTTCAAAAATTTGATCATTTCTTCTTTTCCATTGTCAAATTCTAATTTTATAAAATAAGTTCCTCTTTCTAAAAATTTTATATTCACCTGATAATTAGTGCGATTGACGATTTGGTTTTCGATGGCACTACCAAGAATATTATACAACGTCAAGCTTTTGATTAACTGAACCGAACTTAAGTTCAACACATCTCTCGTGGGATTTGGATAATAGGTAAACGTGCTGTTTTCAAACTCAGGTAAATTTAAATTCGAACAATCTATAGGACTCGAAGTTTGTGACATAAAACTCCCTTGATTAACCCACCAATTTTCCCAATTGCCTCCAACGCCAGATTCCCACGTATTAAGGTCAAAACTATTTGTACCGGATAAATTTCCTGAAACAACATAAGCTTTGATAGCTTCTTGATTCACATTCCAATCCAAAGCTTGGTTCTGATTTAAATTTTCAGGAATGTTGTTTTCAACACAATTTATTTGAATGAAATATGCATAATCATTATAAGTGGGGTATTCTCCATATATGTGTGCTATACCATTCGAATCTATACAAGCTGCTGTAAACTCTTCCAAACCTATACCAAAAACTCTTTGTCCTGTTGTTTCTTGCAACCTTGCCAAAAACACAGAATGCCGTCCTTTTCTATCTGGATTATCATAGTGTGTATCTGTTATTGTATTGGACAAAAAAGGGATGTTAACAAAATCTGAAATACCAAGAGACACTTGACTATCAAAAGGGTTACTTAAAGCTTGAGGTGTAGTAATTGTCCCATTTAAAGCATCAAAATAATACTCACCCATAATCGCCATTCCAGCACTTATTCCACCAATAGGGTATTGTTTAATATTGATATGGTTATTAAGAATATTTTCGAAGCTATTGTTTTTAAAAAAAGAAACATAATCCGCTTGATCGCCTCCAGCAAACCAGATAGCTTCTGCTTGAGACAATTTTTGCAATACGTAAGGGTCTTCTGCGCCACTTGCATTTTCAATTCTAATTGTTTCGACGGAATTTAGATTAACTCCTGATTGATTAAACATATAGTCATTATACCCATCGCTTCCGGAAGTTCTTATCACCAAAACATCTCCTCCATTCGCCAAATTTAGAAACCACTGCATGGCATTATCGTTCTCACTAGCTCCACCCATTAAGCAAACCCCAAATTGAGGATTTGTAGTCACATCATTGGTATTTCCTGTAAAGTAACTTGTATAATTTTGAGAAAATGAAAGTGAAAAAACAAAAAACAATAAAAAAGTCTTCTTCATCACATCAATTATTTAATGACAAAACTACAAATAATTTAATATTTTTATGAAGTCCTATCGATTTATAAAAAAAAGTTAATTTAAATTTAGAAAAAATCATAAGTATTACTATTTTTGAAAAAAGTAACCACTTGATTTGATACCAGATTCCTTATTAATAAGTAAAGAATTTTCTATCCTCTTCGAAGGTATTTCTGAAGGTGCTATCATTGTGAATGCCAAAGGGATAATTATACAACATAACCTTTCGGCATCAAAAATGTTTGGATATCACGAAAACGAACTGATTAACAAGCATATAAATTGCCTTATTCCTTCTGAACATCATGCCAATCACGACAAATATGTTAGTTCTTTTGTCAAAAAAAATGAAAGAAGGCAAATGGGAGGCAATAGACGCATTTTTGGTTTACGCAGAGATGGCTCAACATTTCCTTTAGAAGCAGGATTAAATCCCTTTAGTTTTGAAGAAGAAACCTATGTGATGACCTTAATCACCAATATTTCTGAAAGAGTTCAAAATGAAAATGAGATAAAAAAACTAAACCAAACCTTAGAACGTAGAGTAGAACAGCGTACGAAAGACCTTTTGGATACCGTTGACGATTTGTCTGAAATAAATAAATTGCTAACCGAAGAAATATCAAGACGAAAGAAAGCAGAGGCCAAAATAAAATCTGCTCTGGCGAAAGAAAGAGAATTAAATGATCTCAAAACTAAGTTTCTTTCATTGGTTTCTCATGAATTTAAAACACCACTAAGTGGTATTTTAACATCGGCAACTTTAGCCAAAAAATACACCTTAGAATTACAGCAAGATAAAAGAGAAAAACACCTCAATACCATAAAAAACAAAGTACACTACTTAACAAGTATACTTAACGACTTTTTGTCTATAGAACGACTAGAAAGCGGAAAAGTAACTTATAAATTCGAGAGTTTTAGTTTACTTAACATGGTAAATGACATTGTTTACAATGCAAATGTTACCCTAAAAACAGGACAAACAATTCTCTACCCAAACCATATTGAGGACGTGGAAT